>CAYMQR010000070.1:0-13865 GCA_964392195.1 uncultured bacterium
CGCGGTCTTGTCGTGGAACGGCGCATCGGCGTGTTTGCGGCCGATGACCAGGTGCGTGAAGCCGTGGTTCTGGCGGTAGATCGAGTGCATGATCGCCTCGCTCGGGCCGCCGTAGAACATGCGGATGTCGAGCCCGACCAGGTTGAACACGTCGTTGAGGTCGTAGCCGACCGACTCCCACAACGCGCGATCGGAGTCGCCCTGGCCGAGGGCGCGGTTGTTCTTGAGCGCCGCGTAGGTCTTCATGCGGGTCGCGGCGTCGACGTCGTCACCCTTGAGCTCGCCGACCAGCGGGTTGAGCACGACGCCCGCGAACAAGCCCTGACGGGTGAGTGTCTCGACCCCGTACACCAGCGCGTACTCGTGCGCGCGGTGAAGCGGGTTACGGGTCTGGAATGCCAGCGCCGCCTGCCACTTGCGGTCCTTGATCATCGCGCGGGTCAGGCGCGGCGACAGCACGTAGCTGCCGAACTCGGGGTGCGGCGGCTGCGGCAGGGTGTAGAGCTCTCCGCCGACCAGCTTGGTGCGATCGTCCTTGAGGACGATGTCGGCGCCCGGGTGATCGGTACGCGAGGTCAGGTAGACCTTCTCGATGTACTTGGTCTTGTCCCACTCGAACACCGAGCCGACGGTGAGCACGCCGACGACGTCGCCGCGCGCGTTCACCAGTGCCGCGCTCTTGCCGACCTCGACGCGCTTGGCTTCGTCGTTGGTGACCGGCAGAGAGATGGGGATCGTCCACGCGTAGCGCTGGCCGTCGCGGACGATGGACTTGTGGTCGAGGACGTGGTGCCACTCGGACTCGTTCATCGGTCCGATGAGCGGCGAGAGGGTACCGTCGCCGAGACGGTAGACCGCGCTCAGGTCCGCGTCGGTGACCGCGATCTTGGGGAGATCCTTGGCCTCCTTGATCAGCGTCTTCTGCTGGGACAGGGGCAAAACGCGGTCGACGGGCTCGCTGAGCCCCCCGTGGGCGGGAATCAGGGACATGCGCAACCTCCGAGGTAGCGAACGATGGACGGAAATCGGAACAGTTAGCACGAGATGACGCGGAGCGCCAACGTCCGCCTCCGGTCCGAGCGTCGCCGCTCCTGGGCGAAGACTCCGCCGCCGGGGGCGGTGCGTAGCTCGCTCACCGGACGGCACGGTAGCGGGCCCGGCGGAGGTGGCCGGCGCTCGCTGGCGGATCGAGGCGCGGGGGCTCACGGCCCGGCGCGCTTGGCCTCGGCCCACAACTCTTCCATCTCGGCCAGCGTCGACCGGCTCGGCGACGAGCCTCGCTCCTTGAGGCGGGCCTCCACGTAGCCGAAGCGAGCGCGGAACTTACGGTTGGCGGCGCGCAGCGCCTCTTCGGGGTGAGCACCGAGGACGCGACCCAGGTTGGCGAGCACGAACAGCACGTCGCCGAGCTCGTCCTCGAGCCGCGCGGCGTCGCCGCTCCCGATCACGCGGTCGAGCTCGCCGAGCTCTTGGTCGAGCTTGTCGCGGACCGCTCGCACGCTGGGCCACGCGAACCCGACGGACGACGCCTTCTCGCCCATGCGGCTCGCCGCGGTGAGCGCCGGCAGCGACACGGGGAGGCCGTCGAGGAGCGAGCGTCCGGATTCCCCGCGCTCCTTCTCCTTGAGTTGTTCCCAGCGGTCGGCGACCTGCGCGGGCGTGTCGAGCTGCCCGGCTTCGGTGAACACGTGGGGATGGCGCCGCACCATCTTCGCGGTGATCGCCCTCGCCACGTCGCCGAGGTCGCCCTCGCCGCGCTCCTCGAGGAGGCGGGCCTGGAAGACGATCTGGAAGAGCAGGTCGCCGAGCTCGTCGCGAAGCTCGCCCACGTCACCGCGGTCGATGGCGTCCGCGACCTCGTGCGCCTCCTCGATGATGTACGGCTTGAGCGTCGCCGCATCCTGCGCGCGATCCCACGGGCAGCCGCCCTCGGAGCGCAGCCGCGCCATGAGGTCCACCAGCGCGAGGATCGCCTCGGCGACGTCGCGCTTGGGGTGCTGGCTGGCGCTCAGCCCTTCTTCCACTTGATGTTGCAGCCGAGGCTCGGCGTCTGGTCGGCGGGCACCGGACGTCCCGCCAGCAGGTGATCGAGGGCGGCCCGGAGGTCTTGCCCGGAGGGCGGCACCGTGTTGCCCGGCCGGCTCGCGTCGAGCTGGCCCCGGTACACGAGCTTCCGCGCGGCGTCGAAGAGAAAGAAGTCCGGAGTGCAGGCGGCCTGGTAGGCGCGCGCGACGTCCTGGGATTCGTCCACGAGATACGGGAACGTGTAGCCCGCGGCCGCGGCTTCCTCGCGCATCTTGTCCGGGCTGTCGTCCGGGTATGCGCTCGCGTCGTTCGAGTTGATCGCCACCACGGCGACGTCACGGCCCTGGTACTCGCGCGCCAGCGAGGCCAGCACCGACCGCACGTGCTTCACGTACGGGCAGTGGTTGCAGATGAACATCACCAGCAGGCCGCGTTCGGACCGGAAGTCGGCGCTCGAGACGGTCCGACCGCTCACGGCGTCCGGAAGCGAGAACGGGGGCGCCGGGGTTCCCAGCGCCAGCATCGACGAAGGTGTGGCAGCCATGGAGCGAATCCTACGCGGCGAGCGCGCGACGGAGAGTGGGGCCGGGAGAAACTCGCGAGGAGAAGCCGGAGTATGGGAGCCGTGCTCCCGGGTGTCCAGGCGAGCGCGGCGGCGTGGGCAGCGCGGAAGCGTCCGTGCTTACGCGGCCTCCAGCGCGCCCGCGCGCCCGCGTGGCGCCCGCATCGACTCGAGCCAACGCCCCGAGCCGCGCAGCGCCGAGATCAGCGCGAGCAGCACGTCCGGGCCGAACACCACGGCCGAGCCGAGCCACAGCCGCTCGGCATAGGCCGCAAGCTGCGGCTGCGCGGTGGCCGAGGCGTAGTGGAGGAGCGTCAACACGACCGCCGCCACCGACACGATCGGCACGCAGCGCTCCCACGGTCGCATCCGGTGCCTGGCGGGTGGGTCGAGGAGCGCGGGATCGACCGCGAACCCGCGCGCCACCAGCCACGCGAGCGGCACGAACACGAACACGAACGCCACGACCGGTGGCGGGACGCGCGCGTCGAGCGCCAGCAGCGCGGTGCTCAGGCCCGTGAGCACGAGCGCCAGGACCCCGCTCGCGATGGCCACGCCGGACGCGCCGAGGCGACGGACCGCGGGCGCGAACCCGTACGCGATGACGCTCAGGATCACCACGTTCACGGCCCAGTCGCCCTGCGCCAGCACCGGAGGGTCGCCGGGATGATGGTCGATCCACCGCCACCAGCCCGCCGCTTGCCCCACCGGCTCGACCGCGCGCGCCATCCACCCGGCGTAGAGCGCGGTCAGCAGCAGGCGGGGGCCCACTCGCCGCGCCAGCCGCCGGGGCAGCAGGTTGCCGACGCGGCGCGCGAACTCGAGCGCGAGCGTCGAGGTCACGAGCCAGCCCACGATGATGCCCACGGGGATGCCGAGCGGCTTGGCGCGCACCAGCAGCACCTCGTAGGGCAGCGGCGAGATCGCCACCTCCTTCCAGGTGGCGCCGACCACGAGCGCGGCGAGGAGGCCGCTCGCCAGCGCCGGCCCGTAGGTCCGCCAGGTGAAGTGCGCGAGGAGCACGCACACCCCGAGGCTCGCGACGATGAAGAGCGTCGGATCCGGCTGGACGGGCATCGCTTCGGGAGCCGGGTTGGCGGCCCGCGTGGGGCGCGGGCTCGCGCGGCAGTCGCCGCGATCTTACCAGAGGGTGGCGGCCGGGCCGGTGGCCGCGGACCCGCCGCTCACGGGTCGATCAGCACGCCGGGGTTCAGTATCCCGTTCGGGTCGAGCGCCTTCTTCGCCGCGCCCAGCGCGCGCGCGAAGCCGTCGGGACGCTCGCGGTCGTACCACGGCCGGTGGTCGCGACCGACCGCGTGGTGGTGGGTGATGGTGCCGCCCGCCGCCAGGATCGCCTCCGCGGCGGCGCTCTTGATCTCGGCCCACTGCTCGAGCTGGCGATCGAGGCGGCTCGGCGCGAGCACCGTGTAGTAGGGCGCCGGCCCGTCCGGGTAGACGTGCGTGAACCGGCACGTGACCTCCGCGGCGCCGCACAGCCGCGTCGCCGCGCCGAGCGTGGCCTCGCGGACCCGCGCGTCGAACTCGGTGAAGCGGTCCCAGGTCACCGCGGTCTCGAAGGTCTCGGCGATGAGCCCGAGCCCGGCCATCGCGTCGCGCACGTAGGGCATGCGCAGGAACGCCCGCCGCCACGCGCCGACGGCCTCGTCGCCGATGCCATCGAGGTCGACGCGGGTCCGTGCGCTCTCGGCGTCGAAGCTCCCCCCGTGGTCGGCGCAGAGCTCGAGGGCGCGGCTCATCCAGGGATCGAGCGGGTGGTCGGACGACTCGAAGCCCACCACCAGGATCGCGTCGCCGCTCAGGCTGGTGCCGGAGAGGAACGCCTCGCCTGGGTCGAGGAGGCGGCAGTTCGTCGGCTGCAGGCCCGACTGGGAGAGCGCGCGCACGGCTTCCACGGCCGTGGCGAGCTCCGCGAACGAGACGGCGGCGGAGGCACGGAAGCGGGGACGATCCTGGAGGCGCATCCACGCCTCGGTGATGACACCCAGGATTCCTTCCGAGCCGATGAAGAGGCGGTCCGCGGCCGGGCCTGCACCCGACGCCGGCAGCCGGCGGGTCGCGACCACGCCGGTCGGCGTCACCACCCGCAGGCACTCCACCATCTCGTCGATGTGGGTCAGCACCGTGGCGTAGTGCCCGCCGGAGCGGGTGGCGATCCAGCCGCCCAGCGAGCTGAACTCGAACGACTGCGGGAAGTGGCGCAGCGTCAGACCGTGCGGGCGCAGCGCGGCCTCCAGGGCCGGTCCGAGGATGCCCGCCTGGATCCGCGCCGCGCGTGACGCTCGGTCGATCTCGAGGACGCGGTCGAGCCGGGACAGATCGATCGACACCGCCGCGCGGCAGCGGTCGCGGGCTGGCGCCTCGACGCCGCCGACCACGCTCGAGCCGCCGCCATACGGGATGGCCGCGAGGCGCTGCGCGTCGCACCACTCGAGCACCGCCACCAGCTCGCCCGCGTCGCGCGGGAACGCCACGGCGTCGGGCATGGCGCCGAAGTCGCGGCGCAGCGCGCGCACCACGTCGCGAAACGACTTGCCGTAGGTGTGGCTCGCGCGCGCGAGCGCGCTCGTGTCGACGATCGGCGCCAGCGACGCCGGCGCGATCGCCCGGCTCGCCGGAACCTCGAGCTCCTCGAGCGCCGGCGGGCGGGCCGGCTCGAGCGCGGCGTCGGGAAACCGCATCCCTACCAGCGCGGTGAGGGGAGCCAGCTCCTCGGGGGTGGGGGTCGCGTCCTCGAAACCCCAGCCCCAGAACTTGCGTCGGCGTTCTCGGCTCATTTGGGCCTCCGCGATGATGAGCACGGGCCGGGAAGAAGGAGCGCGCGGCGGCCGCCCCGCCGAGCGGCCGCCGCGGCGGGACTCACTTGGGCGCCATGCGCAGCGCGCCGTCGAGGCGGATCGTCTCGCCGTTCAGCATCGGGTTCGCGATGATGTGCGCGGCGAGCGTGGCGAACTCGGCCGGCTTGCCGAGGCGGCGCGGGAACGGGATCTGCGCGCCGAGCGCGTCGCGCGCCTCGTCGGGCAGCATCGCCAGCATCGGCGTGTCGAAGGTGCCCGGGGCGATCGTCACGCAGCGGATCCCGAGCGACGACAGGTCGCGCGCGATCGGCAGCGTCATGCCCACCACGCCGCCCTTGGAGGCCGAATAGGCGGCCTGGCCGATCTGGCCGTCGAACGCGGCGATCGAGGCCGTGTTCACCAGCACGCCGCGCTCGGCGTTCTCGTCAGGGGCGTTCTTCGCCATCTGCGCCGCGGCGCAGCGGATCACGTTGAACGTGCCGATGAGGTTGACCCGGATCACCATCTCGAACACGTCGAGCGGCATCGGGCCCTCCTTGGTGAGCGTGCGCATGGCGGCGCCGGTGCCCGCGCAGCTCACGGCGGCGTGAAGCCCGCCGAGCTTCGCCACCGCTTCCGCCACCGCGCCCTCGACCGCCTCCGCGCTGGTCACGTCGGCGGGCACGAAGATCGCGCGTCCGCTCGCGCTCGCCGCCACCTCGGCGCCGCGGCTGCCCGGGCGGTCGAGGATCGCCACCTTGGCGCCCTCCTCGAGGAGCTTCCGCACCGTCGCCTCGCCGAGCCCGGACGCGCCGCCGGTCACCAACGCCACCTTGTCGCGAATGATCATCTCGTACCCCTTTCGATGGGAGATCGTGGACGTGGTTCGGGTGCGACCGCCATCGGTCGCGGACTCGCGGCCGTCCTCACAGGTAGTCGCGGAACAGCCTGACCAGCTCGAAGCGCACTCCGCTGCGGTTGCCGTCGAGGTAGATCACGTAGTGCAGGTGGCCGTGCTTCTCGTGGTCGAAGTAGCCGACCAGGGTGCGGGTTCCCGACAGCGTCCCGGTCTTGCTCGGCGACCCCTCGTGGAGGCGCAGCAGGCCGATCCACGGCTCGAAGGCGTCGAGGACCCGCAGGAACGCCTCCGCGGTCGCCTGGTTGTCGCGCGACAAGCCGGATCCTTCCACGATCGCGAACCCGTCGGCCAGTCCTCGCCTGGCCAGGTGCGCGTGGACCACTCGCGCCGCCTTCTCGAACGTCGCCGGGCCGGGATACGAGAGCAGCGCGAGCGACAGGAACACCTGGTTCGCGATGAAGTTGCTGGACACCTTGAGGCACTCGCGCAGCACCTCGGAGAGCGGGCGGCTCTGCTCGTGGGCGTAGAGCACGGGCGCGCCGCGCAGCGCCGTGGCCATGCGCTCCACCGTGCCGCCGACCGGCACTCCGCGCTCGCGGAGCAGCGCGGCGATCAGCTCTCCCGTGTAGCGGGCGGTGAGGTCGCTGTCGCGCAGGTTGAGCCGCGCCCAGCCGCGGAAGCGCCACGTCGCCGCGACGTCGCGCGCGGTCGGGGTGAGCGGGGTCTGCGCCTCGCCGCTCTCCAGCCCGGCCTTGGTGCGCTTCACCAGGATGGTGTTGAAGTTGGCGGACAGCGCGCCCACCGGCGCGTCGTACGGGTTTGCGGTGTCCGAGGCGCCCGGGACCACCAGGCTCCGGGCGAAGAGGGAGTCGTCGACCCGGACTCCGGCGACGCCGCGGGCCGCCGCGCGCTCGGCCAGCCGCGCCGCGATCCTCTCGAGCTCCTCGGACACCAGGTACGGGTCGCCGCCGCCTTCGATGACCAGGTTGCCATCGTCGTCGACACGGAACGTCGTCTTGAAGCGGTGGTCCGGCCCGAGGAGGTCGAGGGCCACGAGCGCGGTCACCACCTTGAGCGTGGACGCCGGCACGAAGGACACCGCCGGGTTGACGTTGCGCAGGCGCTCGCCGCTCGGGCCCGTGACGACCAGGACGTCGTTCGGGCGGATGATCGCGTCGATCGGGTTCTCGTTCGGGTCGCGCGCGGGCGCCGCCTTCGCCTTTCCGCGGGGGGTGCGCTTGGTCGCGCGTGGTGAAGGGGAGTTCTTGGTGGTCGTCTTGGAGCGCGTCCGGGTGCCCGACTTCGTCGAGGTCTTGCTCTTCGACGACGAGCTCGACTTGCTCTTCGACGACGAGCTCGCCTTGGCCTTCGAGGACGAGCTCGCCTTGGCTTTCGACGACGAACCCGGTTTCGTCGTGGACGAGGTCCCGGTCTGCGCGGCGGCGAGCTGCAACGGCTCGAGCAGCAGCACCGCCGAGCCGAGGACCACGCGCTTGAGGAGCGTGCGGCGGTCGAGGTCGGAGGTCGGTTCGAGCGCGCGACCGGGCTCAGGATCCGGGTTGATCGGAGGCATGGAGTCCCTGCGGCGTCCGCGGGGGGACGGCGCCGGTGGGGCGGAAAGGGCGGCGCGCGCGACGTGGCGAGGCCGGAGGCGAGGGTGCTCGGAGAGGGTTGGTGCAGGCGGCCTCGCGCCCGCGTGCCGCGGCGGCGTGTCGATCGACGGCGGCGGGACGGACCCGGCGGCGCTGCGCTGCCGTCACGGCGCCTACGGTCGGCACGGCGTCAGTCGACCTGGAACACCATGCGCGGATTGGTCTCCGACCCCGCGGCCGCGAGCTGTCCGATGGCGACGAAGGTGTCGTTCGGCGCCAGCTTGTCGGCGTCGGCCCTGTACTTCTCGGCCACCCGGATCTCGAACGGGCCGCTCGCCGAGACCACGGTCAGGCTGATGTAGCCGTCGGTGGTGTTGCCCTTCTGGCCGAGGTCCGCCTTGAGCTTGACCGGCTTGTCCATGAAACCGGCCATGTTCATGAGCAGCTGGCCGACGGTCACGGTCTGCGTGGCGCCGGCCGCGGGATCACCGATCGTGAGCAGGTCCTTCTCGCTCTTCGAGCAAGCGGTGCCGCCGGCGGCGGCGATGGCGAGCGCCAGCAACGCGCTCAGAGCCGTTCGTCGAGTCATCGTGAGCAACCCCCGATTTCGAGTTGCGCGGCATGGTAGCGTTGCGACCGGAGCACGTCTACGTCGTGCACGCGGCGTGCTGGCGACGCCGCCGAGACCTCGCCCGGATCACTCCTCATGGCTCCGAATCCGCTCGTACGCCGGTGGCTCGGCCGCGGTCTGAGCGCGCTGCGCGGCTATCTCTCGCCGCCCACCGACCCCCTCACCACGCTGCCGTTCGGCGCGCTCGGGCGCTCGATCCGCCTCGAGCCCGGGCTCCGCATCGAGGGGGCCGAGGGGATGTCGATCGGCGACCGGGTCACCATCGACCGCGACGCCTGGCTGCACGTCCAGCACGGCTTCGTCGACGGGCTGAGGCTCACCATCGGCCCGGACTCGTACGTCGGAATGCGTGCCTGCATCACGGCCGCGCGCCGCGTCGAGCTCGGTGCGTGGTCGTACGTGGCGCACCACACCTACATCACCGACCACAACCACGCGTACGCGGACCCGACGCGGCCGATCGCCCACCAGGGGCTCGCCACGCCCGGCTTCGTGGTGATCGGCCAGAGCGTATGGGTGGGAGTGGGGGCGGCGCTGATCGGCGCGCACGGCCTCACGATAGGCGACAACGCCGTGATCGGCGCCAACGCGGTGGTGATCGACGACGTGCCTCCCGCCACCGTGGTCGCCGGCAATCCGGCGCGTCCGGTGAAGCGCTTCGACTTCGAGCGCGGCGAGTGGGTGCGCGTGGAGGCGCGATGATCGAGGCCGCGCCCGCGCCCAGTTCGTGGGAGCGCTATCTCCACTCGCCGGCCCGCTTCCACGCCGAGCGCGAGATCCGCGCGTTCCTCGACGGGCCAGCCCGGGGACGCCGGGTGTGGGACCTGGGCGCCGGGACGCCGCCGCTCGGCTCCAAATCCGCGGCGCTTCGCACCCTCGACCGCGAGCGCGGCGCGGCACCGACGGTGGTCGCCGACCTCGAGGCGACGCCGTTCGCCGCGGGCACCCTCGACGCGGCGCTTCTGGTCGCGGTGCTCGAGCACGTCGACCGCCCGGCGCGCGTCCTCGCGGAGCTCGCGCGGGTGATGGCTCCCGGCGCGCCGGTCTACGTCTGGGTGCCGTTCCTGCACGAGGTCCACGAGTATCCGGTCGATCGCTGGCGGTTCACGCCCGACGGCGTCCGCGAGCTCCTCGAGGAGGCCGGCTTCCGGACCGCGAGCGTGGGGGCCGGACGTCTCGCCGGCTTCGGCACCGTGCTCGCCCACCTCTACCGCTTCGTTTGGCCGCCGACGGGACGCTGGCTGCCGCTTCGGCGGCTCGGGTTCCGCCTCGTCGAGACACTCGGATTCCTGGATCGCGTCGCACCCGCCCGCGATTGGCCGGTCGGCACGACCTGGATCGGCCACCGCAGCTGAGCCCGGAGCGCTTCGCCAGCGCCCTGCTAGCCGAAGGTGGGGGCCTGCGTTAAGTGGAGAGGTATGTGGAGGCCGACGTGAATCGGACACCGACGACGTCATCGAGCGCCCAGCCGAGCCCGCCCGCCGCGCCCGCGCCGGAGAGCCGGGCCGTGGACGACGGTGCGCGAGTGGTGGCGCTGGCGCGCGACCCGGAAGTCATCTACGCGTACTGGGACATCCCGAGCGATGCCCTCACCAGCGCGCGCGGACGCCTCGGCCACGGCGCGCTCACCGGACGGCTGGTGCTGCGCGCGCACGAGGTGAGCGGCGCGAGCGGCGGAGCCTTCGCCGAGGGCTTCCTCGAGTACGACGTGAGCGACTCGGACCGCGACGCCTTCATCCGCGTCGCCAAGCCGGGCACCGCGCAGATCGTGGAGGTCGGTCTGAGCGGCGACGACGGCAGCTTCACGTCGATCGCGCGCTCCGGGAAGGTCGATCTGCCGCGCGCGGTGCCGACGAGCTGGGACGCACCACTGCCGGCGGAGGTGCGATGGATGAGCGCGCCTCCCCCCGCGCCTGCGCCGGTCCACGCCGCGGCCGCGCCGGCACCGGCGACGGTCCGTGACATGGCCCTCGGCGCACCGCCGATCGTGAGCGCCGCCGCGCCGCCGAGCTGGCAGCCGGAGCCGACGTCCACCGCGACGCAGGCCACCGGGACCTCGCCGCTCGCCGGCTGGGGAAGGCCCGGCCCGCTCGGGCGCGGGGCCAGCGAGGCCTGGCTCGCCGAGGCGCCGTCGGCGCCGGCACCCGGGCGACCGCCCGCGCCGGCCGCGACCGGGGGAGCCGACGACCTGCACGTCCGTGCCCCGGCGCCGCAGCGGTTCTCGGCGCAGCGCTGGTTCGGTGCCGCGGTCAACTCGAGTGCCGTGGCTCCCGAACCCGCTCACCAGGCCCACGCGCCGGCGCAGCCCGATCCCGGCCGCACCGCGACCTCGCTCGAGCCGGCCTCCGCCGCGGTCGAGGTCCACGATCGCCAGCCGAGCGCCGCCGAGGGCGTGTGGTCGCCCGCCGAGGTGAGCGAGCAGCGCGTCTCGACCGCACCGGGGACGGCCCTCGAGCGTCGTCAGCTCCCGGCCACCGTGGCGTCGTCGAGCACCGCGCTGACGGTGGCGAAGCCGTCGACGCCTCCTGGGTGGGACCAGATCACCGGTGGGCTCGGCGCGCTCGCGCGCGGCGTCCTGCAGGTCACCGGCGGCGCGCTGCGGGTGGCCGGCGGCATCGCCAAGCTCGGCGCGTGGACGGTGCAGAAGGCGATCGAGACCCTCCGCAAGCCGAAGTCCTGAGCCCGAGCGGCGCGCGGGTTCCGGCCATGGCCGCCGCTCGCCTCGCGCTGATCCTGCACGCGCACCTGCCGTACGTCCGTCACGTCGATCGTGACGACGTGCTCGAGGAGGCATGGCTCGTCGGGGCGCTCGTCGAGTCGTACCTGCCGCTGCTCGAGGTGGTCGAGGGCTGGGAGCGGGATCGGGTGCCCTACGCGCTGGCGCTCAGCCTGAGCCCGACGCTCGTCGAGATGCTCGACGACCCGCTGCTTCGCGAGCGCGCGCGCCGCCGCCTCGAGGGCGTGATCGGGGTCCTCGACCGCGAGCTCGCGAGCGGCGCGGGCGACCCCGCGCTGGTGCCGGCGCTCGAGCACCATCGCGAACGCTTCCGGACCGCGGCGCAGCGCTACCGGGAGGCCGACGGCGACGTCGCCGGCGCGGTGGCCGCGCTCGCGCGCCGCGGCGAGCTCGAGCTCTTCACGACCGCGGCGACCCACGCGTTCCTGCCCAACCTCGCGGGGCTCGTGGAGGCGCAGCGCGCGCAGATCGGGCTCGGCCTGGAGCAGCACGCGCGCCGCTTCGGCGCGCCGGCGCGGGGCTTCTGGCTGCCCGAGTGCGGCTACCACGACGAGCTCGACCCGCTCTTGCGCGACCTCGGCGTGGGCTGGTGCGTCCTCGACGCGCACGCGCTGGCGGCGGCCGTTCCGCCGCCGGTCCGCGGGCCCTACGCGCCGGTGCTCACGCCTCACGGAGTCGCGATGCTGGCACGCGACCCCGAGTCCTCCGACGCGGTGTGGAGCGCCGAGTCGGGCTACCCGGGCGACGGCGCCTATCGCGAGTTTCACCGCGATCTCGGTCATTCCCGCGACCTGCGCCCGTTCCTGCCCGCGCTTCACCCCGACGGCAGCGGCTGGCCGACCGGCATCAAGCCGTACGCGGTCACCGACCGGGAGTCGGATCGCAAGGATCCGTACGACCCGGCGCGCGCCGCGCGCCGGGCGGAGGAGCACGCGCGCCACTTCCTCGACGGGCGCAGGCGTCGCGGCGCCGAGCTCGCGCCGCAGCTCGGCGCGCCGGCGCTCTTCGTCGCCCCGTTCGACGCCGAGCTTTTCGGCCACTGGTGGTTCGAGGGGCCGCGCTTCCTCGACGCCGTGACGCGCGCCGCCGCCGAGCCCGGGAGCGGGGTGGCGCTCGTCACGCCCCGCCAGCTCCTCGTCACCGAGCCGCGGCTGCAGGTGGTCGCGCCGTCGCCGTCCTCGTGGGGCGCCGGCGGCCACCGCGCGTCCTGGATCGATCCGCGCAACGCGTGGGTGGTGCGAGAGGTCCGCGGCGCCGCCGAGCGCATGACCACGCTGGCTCGCGATCACGGCTCCGGCGCGTCGCCGTGGGTGCGCCGGGCGCTGGCGCAGGCGGGGCGCGAGGCGCTGCTCGCGATGGCGAGCGACTGGAGCTTCATCCTCCGCGCCGAGACGGTGGCGAGCTACGCCGAGGGACGGGTGAGGGAGCACCTCGCGCGCTTCGCGGCGCTCGCCGCCCAGATCGTGAGCGGCGCCGTGGACACCGACGCGCTCGCCGCCTGCGAGCGCGAGGACCCGATCTTCGCCACCCTCGACCCCCGCTGGTTCGGGTGAGAGCTCGGCGCCGGAGCGGGCGCGGAGAGGGGCGCGCCTTGCTCTCGATCGAGCCCACCCGGTAGAAGGGTGCTCCGGCCAGCCACCGCCGCACCGGAGCCCCCCATGGCCACGCCCACGATCCTGGTCGTCGACGACAGCCGCGCGATCCTCGCCACCATGAAGGAGGCGCTCGCGAGCGCCGGCTACGACGTGCTGACCGCGGACGACGGAGACCGCGCGATCGCGCTCATCATGAGCCGCAAGCCGGACCTCATCATCTCCGACATCCAGATGCCCAACCTGGATGGCTTCTTCCTCTGCCAGCTGCTCAAGGCGCGCCCCGAGACCCGCAACATCCCGTTCATGTTCCTGACCGCCCTCGACGGCGTGCCGAAGCGCCTGCAGGGCCTCGAGATGGGCGCGGACGACTACATCCCCAAGCCCTTCGACCGCGACGAGGTGGTGCTGCGAGTACGCAACCTGCTGGCGCGGGTGGGCAAGGGGCCGGCGCCGCAGGCGTCCAAGGGGCCGGTCGCCGGCACCGTCGCCGACACCCCGCTCGCGGACCTGCTGCAGATGGTGAGCCTCGACGGCAAGAGCGCGCGGATCTCGCTGATCCGTGGCGGCGGCACCGACGACGCCGCGGGGGCCTCCGGCGGCGCCGCGCGCTTCGCGGAGACGGGTGAGATCGTGGTGTCGGGCGACCGGGTGCTGAGCGCGAACGCGGGCCAGCAGATCGGGCTCAAGGCGGCGTTCCGGCTCTTCACCTGGGGCAATGCGCGTTTCAGCCTCGAGGAGCTCGGTGCCCTGCCGCCGCGGGTCGGCCCGGACCTCGGAGACGTCGAGGACCTGACCATGACCGCGCTCTTCCAGCGAATCGAGCACGACGAGCTCATGGCCAAGCTCGGCGGCGAGGACGCGCACTACCAGGAGTGGCCCGAGCATGAGGTGCTCGAGAACCAGATCGACGCGAACGGCAAGTACGTGATGCTGCTCGTGCAGCGCTACAAGCGGGTCGGCACGGTGTGCGACGAGTCGGGTCTCACCGACCTCGACACCTTGAAGAGCCTGGTCGGGCTACGCGAGGTGGGTGTGCTGCAGAAGATCGAGGGAGCCGCGGGCGGCGACG
>CAYMQR010000071.1:0-13745 GCA_964392195.1 uncultured bacterium
CTCGCCGGTGACCAGCACCCGCCCCTGGGTGGGCCCGACGCGGCGGATGCGCTCGCGCACCCGCTCCATCACCGGGCTCGAGCCGACCAGCTCGTATCGCCGCTCGAAGCGCTGCCTGAGGGTGACGTTCTCCTCGGCCATGCGGTGGAAGTCGAGGGTGTTGCGGACCGTGAGCAGGATCTTCTCGTCGGAGAGCGGCTTCTCGATGAAGTCGTGGGCGCCGAGCTTGGTCGCCTCGACGGCGGTCTCGATGGAGGCGTGCGCCGACATCATCACGACCGGCACCCGCGAGCGGCGGCGGATCTCCTTGAGCGCGTCGAGCCCGTCCATGCCGGGGAGCTTCACGTCGAGCAGCACGAGTTCGGTGCCGGCGCGCTCGAGCATGGTGAGCGCGGTCTCGGCATCGGGCGCGTCCTCCACCCGGTACGACTCGAACTTGAGGAGCTGGCCGAGCGACGTGCGGATGCCCTTCTCGTCGTCGACCACCAGAATCCGCTCACCCGTCACCGCGAACCTCCTCCCGAACAGCGTCGCGCGCTCAGCGACGACCCGCGCTCCTGGGATCCAGTACGTCACGGAGGGCATCCCCTAGCACGTTGAATGCCACTCCCGTGATCACCAGCACGAGGGCCGGCGCGACGAGCAGGTGCGGCGACGTCCGGTAGACCAGCCAGCCCTCGTTCACCAGCGTGCCCCAGCTCGCGGTCGGTGGCCGCAGGCCGAGCCCGAGAAAGCTGAGCGTCGACTCGGCGAGGATGGTCGACGGGATCTGGAACGTCAGCGCCACCAGGATCGGCCCCATGAGGTTCGGCAACACGTGACGCACGAGGATGCGGCGGCGGCTGGCGCCGAGCGCGCGTCCGGCCTCGATGAAGGCCTCCTCGCGCACCCGCATGGTGAGACCGCGCACCAGGCGCGCCTCCGAGGCCCAGCCGACCGAGGCGAGCGCGAGCACGATTCCGAGCGGCTCGCGGCCGAGGAACAGCGTGAAGAGCGTGATGACCAGCAGATCGGGCAACGAGTAGACGACCTCGACGAGCCGCATGAGCGCCTCGTCGACCCACCCGCCGACGTAGCCGGCGACCAGCCCGACGCCGGTGCCGATGAGCAGCGCCGTGAGCGCCGTCGCGAGGCTGACACCCAGCGAGACCCGCCCGCCGGCCAGCACCCGGGCCAGCACGTCGCGCCCCAGCCGGTCGGTGCCGAGCCAGTGCTCCGCGCCCGGCCGCTCCATGGCGCGCACCGCGTCCTGGTGCTCGGCCTTGGCGCCCTGCACCACTCCCGCGCCCAGGCAGGTGAGCGCGAGGAGCGCCAGGAAGGTCGCCGCGGCGACGCCGATGCGATGGGCCAGGAAGCGCCCCCCGGCGTCGACCCACAGCCCGGAGGCGGCGCGGCTCGCCCCCGCGCCCACACCCGCGGTCGCCGCGCTCATCCGCCCTTCCCCTCGAGGCGGATGCGCGGATCGAGCCACGCCGCCAGGATGTCGACCACCAGGTTCGCGATCACCAGCGCGCTCGCGTAGACGACCGTGACGGCCATGACCATCGGGTAGTCGCGATCGATCACCGCGGTCACGAAGTGCCGCCCCGCCCCCGGCAACGCGAACATGTGCTCGACCACGAACGAGCCGGTGCACAACGTCGCGGCGAGCGGGCCGAGCATCGTCACCATCGCGAGCAGCGCGGGGCGGAGCTGGTGCTTGAGCAGCACCACCGCGGGCGAGAGCCCCTTGGCGCGCGCGGTCTGGACGAACTCGCGGGTCTCGAGCTCGAGCAGCTCCGAGCGCGTCAGCCGCGCCAGGTACACGCCCGGTGCGAGCCCGAGCGTCACGACCGGCAGCACGGCGTAGCGAGCCCCTTCCCACAGCGCCGGCGGGAACGCCCCGAGCCGCATCGCGAAGGCCTCGACGAGCAGCACCGCGAGCACGAACGACGGCATGCACATGCCGACCACCAGCGCCACCGCGAGCACCGCCGAGCCCACGCCGGAGCGGACGCTGTACGCCGCGAGCCCGCCGCCCACGCCGAACAGCACCGCCACCACCAGCCCCGCGGCGCCGAGCGTCGCCGACACCGGCAGCCCCTCGCTCAGGATCTCGCCGACGCTGCGTCCGGGGAAGCGCAGGCTCGGCCCGAACTCGAGGTGCGCGAGGTCGACGAGGTAGTCGAGGTACTGGGTGGTGATCGGCGCGTCGAGGTGGTACTTGCGCTCGATGTTCGCCTTGACCTCGGGCGGAAGCTGCTTCTCGCGGTCGAACGGGCCGCCCGGGACCGAGCGCAGCAGGATGAACGTGGCCGTGGCGACGACGTAGACCACCGCGATGCCCTGCGCCAGGCGGCGCGCCACGAAGCGTGGGAGCTCGCTCATGGCGTGGAGTCCGCGCGGCGCGGCGAGCGCGCGGTCACGGCGCGGGCTGCTCCGCGGCGGGGACCAGCGAGACCCGGGACAGGTCGATGAGATCCATCGGGTTCGGCTCGTAGCCGACCAGCCGCGGCGCGATCAGCTCGTTCTGCGCGCGGGTGTAGAGGCACATCACCGGGACTTCCTCTTCGGTGAGGATCCGCTGCGCCTCGTCGTAGAGCGCGCGCCGCTTCTCCACGTCGGGCTCGGCCGCGGCGCGAGCGATCAGCTCGTCGTAGCGGGCGTTGCCCCACCGCGTCCAGTTGTTGCCGCTCGAGGTGGTGAACTGCGACATGAAGTTGTCGGGGTCGGCGAAGTCGGCCTGCCAGCCGAGGCGCCAGATCTCGGGCGGGTCGGTGGACAGCGCGCGCAGATAGACCTTCCACTCCTGGCTGTCGATCGTCACCTCGACGCCGAGGTTGCGACGCCACTGAGCGGCGAGGTTCTCCGACACCGCGCGGTAGTCGGGGTCCTCGTTGTACGAGACGTCGGCGCGCGGGAACCCCTTGCCGCCCGGGAAGCCGGCCTCGGCGAGCAGCTTGCGGGCGCGCTCCGGGTCGTAGCCCAGGCCGATGTCGGGCGCGTGGCCGAGCAACCCGGGGGGGATCCACGAGGTGGTGGGCACCTGTCCGCCGCGCAGCACCCGCGGCAGCTCGCTGCGATCGATGGCGAGCGAGAAGGCCTGCCGGACGCGCACGTCGTCGAACGGCTTCTTCTTCACGTTGAAGCCGAAGTAGACGCCGTAGAACTGCGGCTTCGAGTGCAGCCGGGGGTCGTCCTGGTAGGCCGGCAGGTCCTGGCCGGTGAGCTCGATCCAGTCGAGCTTGCCGGTCTCGAAGAGGTTGAGGCCCGTCGACTTGGTCGCGACCACGAACGCCTCGACGCGCTCCACCGGCGGCGGACCGAGCCGGTAGTGCGGGTTCGCGGTCAGCACCAGGCGGTAGTCGTGACGCCAGCTCTCGAGCCGGTACGCGCCGTTGCCGATCAGGTGCTCGGGGGACGCCCAGCGGTCGCCGTACGCCTCGACCACGTCCTGCCGCACCGGGAAGGTGTTCATCATCTCGGCGATCGCGGGCAGCGTCACCAGCGGCTTGGTGAGCCTCACCTCGAACGTGAGCGGGTCGGGCGCCGCCACTCCGAGCGCCTCGAGCGGCAGCTTGCCGGCGTTGACGTCGGTGGCGTTCTCGAGGTCGTAGAGGATGTAGGCGTACTCGGCGGCGACCTCGGGGTCGATCAGCCGCCGCCACGCGTACACGAAGTCGCCGGCGGTGACGGGCTTGCCGTCGCTCCAGCGGGCGCGCGGGTCGAGGTGGAAGACGTAGCGCTTGCCGTCGTCGAGGGCCTCCCACGAGCTCGCCACCGCGGGCAGCGTGCCGCCGTCGGGCGCGAGCTTGGTGAGGCCCTCGAACAGGTTCGTCACGATGTGGAACGAGGTCACGTCCTGGGCGAGCTGCGGGTCGAGGCTGGGCGGCTCGGTGTCGAGCGGCATCTTCACGGTGGGCACGCTCGCCGCCGCCTCGCGCTCCTCGCAGCCCGCGAGCCACGGCGCGCTCGCCGCGAGCAGCGCGGCGAGCGTCCAGCACGCGGCGCGCCTCGCGCGCTCCCTCGCCCGGAGGTGGATGCTCGGCGTGTCTCGCGGGTCCATTCGATCGGCCTCGCTGTTCCGCGCCGCGCCGACCGCGGGCGCGGCGCCGATTCTAGCGGTATTCCGCGTTCGCGCGCGGCTCAGCGCGCGGGGCTGGCGGGCGGCGCCGTCACCGGGGCGGTCACGGCGCTGGTGACCGTAGGCACCGCGCGGTAGCGCAGCATCCCGGCGCGCGCCTCGATCGCCGCCGTGGTCGTCGGCGCCGGACCGACCGCGATCGGAACCGTGATGGACTCGCTCTCCACCACGTCGCCCGAGGCGGAGCGCTTGCGGTACGCGAAGACGAGGCTGTGGTTGCCCGGATCGGTGACGGTGTCGAGGAGCGTGCTCGACGCCGCGCACGGCAGGTCGCCCGCGGCGGCGCCGAGCTCGATCGGCTTGCCGTCGAGGTCGGCCTTGGAGACCACCAGCGCCCGGCAATACGCCGGCGCCAGGCTGCCGCGCAGCTCGATGCGCAGGTGCGTGGCGGCGCGGATGCGCGCGGCCTCGGCGCGCGCGCGGTCGGCGGCGAGGCGCTCCTCGCGGTCCTGCGCCACCAGCTTGTCGACCCAGCCGCGCAGGGTCTCCTCGATGCCGCGGATGGTGCTCACGTTCACGTAGGCGCCGCCGCCAGCCTCCGCCACGCACGCGAGCTGCTGCTCGGCCTCGGTCTCCGACACCGCCAGGCCGATCACGAACACCTGCGGGCCGTTCGCGCCACGCCAGGTCTTGACGGCTTCGCACGCGTTGGCCGCGCAGCCGTCGGCGCCGTCGGCGATCACCACGACCACCCGCTTGCCGTCCGCCCGGCCGAGCTCGCTTCCCGCGCGCTTCACCGCCTCGACGATCGACGACAGGCCACGCGGGTTGAGGCTACCGAGGACCTCGAGGACCTGCGTGCCGTCGGCGGGACCGAGAGGCACCGGCACGTCGACGTTGTCGCAGCCGGACGCCGCGAGCGCGCCGAAGGTGGTCATCCCCACCCGCACGTCCTGGCGCGCCATGCGATCGAGGACCGGTCGCAGCCCCTCGCGGACCACGATGGTCTTGGGTAGCCCGCCGAGCTGTCCCCACATGCTCCCGGACGCGTCGACCACCAGCTCGACCGCGAGCTGTGCCTGGGCCGGCCGAGGCGCGGCGACGACTCCCACCGCGATCAGCGCCACCCACGACGCCACCGCGCGCCGCCCCGCTCGCACGCCCGACCTCACGCGGGAGCCCGCTCTCGACACGCTCACGCGCGCCGCACCACCACCAGCGACAGGATCATGAGCAAGATCCCGACGCCGTTGATGTGGACGTGGAACCCGAACGTGAAGTCCAGCACCCAGAAGTCGAAGCGCGAGGGCTCCATGCCGAACGGCTGGCGCCCCGCGACGATGTCGTGGAGGAGGCCCTGGCCGGGGAGAAGCGAGCCGATCCCCTGGCCGAGCCCGGTGCCGAGCACGCCGGAGAGAAAGAGCACACCCAGCGTGACTCCCAGGCCGGGACCACGGCGTCGATCGTCACCGAACATGAGAGAAGGGCGCTCCTGCGCCGCCGAGACGTGAGGACGGCGCGCGGGACGCGCGCTCCGTCGGGAAGGCGGCCCGTGCTATCACGCGCCGAAAAGTCGTGTCAACGAACGACACCCGCGGAGCTCCCGGGGCGCTGCTCTGCAGCATCGCGGCTCGGACCCGACACGGCGGTGTCCACGGACCGGCGGCTTCGGCCATCCTCGCGGGCCCGGGCCGTTCCGGGACGATCGGAGCTCCCGCCGTGACCATGACCTCGATCCTCTCGGCGCTGGCGGGTGGCGCGCTGATCGGCCTCTCCGCGACGGCGCTGCTCGCGTTGGACGGCAAGATCGCGGGGATCTCCGGCATCACCTGCGGACTGACCCGCGCCACCCGCGGCGACACCGCGTGGCGGGCCGCGTTCGTCGCGGGGCTGCTGGCGGGTGGGCTCGTGCTCGCCGGCGTCGCGCCGGACTCGCTCCCCTCCGTGTTACCCCGCTCGCCACTGGTGCTCGCGGTGGGAGGCCCGCTGGTCGGCTGGGGTGCGACCCTCGCCGGCGGATGCACCAGCGGTCACGGCGTGTGTGGACTCGGCCGGCGCTCGCCGCGCTCGCTCGTCGCCACCCTTACGTTCATGGCGACCGGCATGCTCACGGTGGGGGTGGTCGAGCACTGGCTCGCGAGGCCGGCTCCATGAAGACCGCCGCGGCGTTCCTCGCCGGGGTCGTGTTCGCGCTCGGCCTGGGCCTGGCCGGGATGACGCAGCCCAGCCGCGTCCTCGCGTTCCTGGACGTGACCGGGAACTGGGATCCGACCCTCGCGCTCGTGATGGCAACCGCCGTGACGGTCACCGCCACGGCCTTTCCGTTCGTGCTGCGGCGGGCGCGGCCGCTCTACGCGGAGGGCTTCTCGCTGCCGCGGCGCAGCGCGATCGACGCTCGGCTGGTCGGGGGCGCGGCGACGTTCGGCGTGGGATGGGGATTGGCCGGGCTCTGTCCAGGCCCGGCGCTGGTGTGCCTGGTTACCGGGCACCCGCACGTGCTGGTGTTCGTGGCGGCGATGACGCTCGGGCTGCTGCTGGGCAGGCGGTGGACGCGCGACGACGGCGCGTCCGCCGACGACGGCTGCGGCTGAAGGCTAGGAGTCAGACGGCCGCCCGGGCCTCTCGGGGCCCGGGGCGGACTCACCGGGTGCGCGGATCACCCGCTGTAGAAGTTCAGACCGTAGCTCTGGCGCACGAGCTGCGAAATCGTGACGTTCCCCATGCCACCGTGCGTCGACACGGACTGAAGCTCGAAGGTGTACCTCACGGTCTTGCCCGCCTCCTCGCCGGTCTGACGGGTCTGGAAGCTGATCGAGCCAGGCAAAGTCGCGACCTGGAACCAGACCCGGGTCTTGCCGCCGTTCACGGACATGTCGGGGGTGATCGATTCGAAGTTCTTCACCGTCGCGCTACCGCCGTTGCCGATGCCGCCGAAGTTCCGGATGTTCCAGAAGCCCGTGTCCGAAGACGTCGTGATCGCAGCCGCGTTGGCGCGCTGCGGCGGACCGAAGTACTGCTTGCTCCGGAACCAGCTCCGTGCCGCCTGCAGGCCTGCATCGGCGCCGAAGATCGCAGTCTGCTTGGCGACCTCTCGCCCCACGGAGGCGACGTCGCGCTGGCTCGCCGTCATGAGCCCGGTGGCGGCGAACGTCAGCGCCACCAGGATCAGGAGGACCAGGACTAGAGCAACGCCGGATTCGCCGGATGGCTTTCGTGACTGTGGGTTCATGTCGAGTCTCCGTACCTCGGTTTCGATGCCGTTGGTCAGCGGTTGAGGATCTTCCATCGATCAGCCGTCACCGCAGAGCCGCCGGTGCTGATCTTGACCGGGTGGAGGACCGTGTCGCTCGTCTGGACGATCAGGGTCTGGCGCTCGGCGTCCATGACCGGCTGCGACGGTACGCCGGTACCGAGCGAAACGGCGCGCGCTGGCTGGCCGCTGCGGACGTCGGCGCTGTCCACGACCCCGTCGTTGTTGATGTCCAGCACCGGCGCGCCGAACGCGCTCCCGGTCGACGCGTTCACTGCCATCAACGTCGCGAGCCCACCGAGGTCACACACCTGGGCCGTCGGCGTGAACACGGTCACGAAGTAGATGCCGTTCGTCAGCACGCCCGGGTAGAGCACGCGCGCCCCGGCCGCGGTGTTGCCGCTGCCCGGTTCTCCGTTCGCATCGAGCTTGAGGTCGATGTACCAGCCGGACGTGAGCAGCGTGGTCGACGAGCTCCCCGTCGACGAGTTGGTGGCGTTCGTGAGATTCGCGTCGGCTATCAGGGCGGTCGAGGGAGTGCCCGCTCGCGTGCCCACGTCGAGGATCGCGTAGAGGCGCTGAACGTTCACGTCGCTGATGTCGCTCGACACCTCGTACTTGCCGGTCCCGAAGTAAGCGATCACCCCCGTATCGGTCACCGAGGTAGAGCGAAACGCCAGGACCGGGCGGTCGGTGATCGGACGCGTCGAACCGCCGTTGTAGATGAGCTGGGTCGGGTTCGTGGCCTGGCCAACGTCCCAGCGCCACAGCTTCCCTTGGCGATCGCCGACGTACACCCGATCGGTGGCCTGATCGCCCGTGACGTCGATGATCGCGGGATCGGTCAGGCCGTTGCCCGAGTCGTCCGCGGGATCGACGTTGTAGAGCCGCGTGGAGTCCGAGAGGCCGGTGTCGAGCGCGACGTTGAAGAGGTACGCGTCGCCGTCCGAGTTGTTGACTCCCGACGAGATCGTCGCGAACCACGAGGTCGTCGAGGTCGGGAACGTGCCGCCGTTGAGGAAGTGCACCGCCGGACGAGCCCGCGCCTCACCGAGTCGGGCCTCCGCGAGCGTCGCCGGTACCGCGAAGTTGCTCGGGTTCGGCCACTGCCAGAGCACCACCGGCGGGTTCGGGGCGTTCGCGGGCCCCGGATCCGTGACGTCGAGCGCGATGTAGCCGCCGTGCGCGCCCGCACCCACCACCAGCACCGTGTGCCAGGCGGCCGCCGCGCCGTCGATGCCGAAGTAGGCGTCGACCACCCGCGGGCTGCCGTCGAACGTGAAGCGGTGGCAGTAGTTCGGATCGGTCAGGTACTGCTTGAAGACCGGCAGGTTCCAGTTGGGGACCAGCGCCCACCGCTCGACCCCGGTCGTGGCGTCGAAGGCGTGCAGCATGCCGTCGTTCGAGGCCACGTAGATGACCGTCGAGCGGTTCTCGTACGTCGTGTAGAAGGTCTGGTAGCTCGACTGGGGATAGAAGAACGGCGGAGCGCCGACCACCACCGGGTTCGAGTTGATGATGTCGCCGAGCTTCCACACCTGCCCGTCCTGGTCCGCGTCGCGGGTGCGGTACCCGAAGCCATCGCTGCCGCGCACCCAGTTGATCAGGTTCGAGCCCTCGGTCGCACTCGCCGCCCCCAGATAGCTGCGGAGCGTCGCCTCGTTGGCCACCGTGAAGTCGACGCGATCGTCGATCCGCGTGTCCGCGTCCGCTCCGTCGATGACCGCATAGATGTTGCGCGTGGATGCTGCGCGCGCTTCGAGAAGGTCACCGGCCTTCCAGGTCGGCACGGCCGTGGTCGTGTAGGGGAGCGCGAATCCCTTGAGCTGGCCGTTCCAGGAGACCGTTTCGAAGTTCGCGGTGACCAGGATGTCGGTGCCGACACCCGAGGTGGACACCACCGCCGCGGAGGTCGCCGAGGCGCTGCGCTCGAGGATCGACTTGGTGACGTTCGCGAAGGCCTGGATCAGCCCGGCCTCGTCCGCCGCAGGGTAGAACTCCCCGCCGCCACCGGTCGCCGCGTCCGTGAGGAAATCGGTGGCGCTCACCACGTCCTCGGCGAAGCCGATGGTGTAGATGTCCATCTTCTGCCGGCCACCGAGGCTCGAGCTGAGATCGATCTCCTTGTTCACGCAGTCCGCGTAGTCGTCGAACGCGTCGTCGTCGTCGTCGGTCCCCTCGCGGGCCAGGTCGCCGTGGTCGTTGGTGCAATACGAGCTGATGATGGGCGCCGCATCGGTGCGGCTGCTGCCGAGCTCCTTCATGTCGTCGTCGGTCGGGAACCCGTCGGTGGCGACGACCGTGAAGTTGGGCTGGCAGGAATACGCGATCGGGCTCCCGTAGGTCCCACCGCCCGGGTTGGGCAGCGTCCCCTGGAAGTACTTCACGGCGTCGCGAAGCTGGTCGGCGAGCTCGGTCGACCCGAACGAGTTCATCATCATGCCGGTCTGGGTGAAGGTCGGCGGATTCGCGGTGAACGCCGAGTCCCAGCCGACGGTACCGCTGTAGTTGCGGAGCGCGTTGATCACGTTGGTGGCGCTCGCCACCGAATCGACACCGTTGATCTGCGCGGTCAGCAGACCACCGAGCCCCGCGGGCCCAGGCAGGGTGCCGCTCCGGCGCACCACGAAGTTCATGAGGCCCCAGTTGATCTGCGTCTGGGTCGAGTTCACCAGGTTGCGAAGCACCTGGCGCGCCACGTCGTCACGGCTCTTGCGCCCGTGGAGGTAGTTGAGGAACTTGCCCTGAAAGAGCGTCTCGACGTTCGTGTACCCGGGTTGAGGAGTGGTCTTGCACGGGTCCGTGGCGTTTAGCTGGCGTCCCTGGGCGTTGGTCATGTCGGGGTTGGCGATCCCCTTGCCGTCCGCCCAGCAGTTGCTCGGGTTCGAGATCCCCTGGTCGTTGTAGCGAGGGACCTTGCCGGTGTTCGAGCCGCCCGGGGCGTCGACGCACTGCGCGGGCCCGTCGACCGAGTCCTGCTTCGCGCCCAGATTGCACTTGGCCGCCCAGGAGAGGTTGGTGGTCGACGCGCAGTTGCCGCTCTTGTAGTCGTTGCAGACCTTGTTCTCGGCGGCGTCGTAGATCGCGGCGTCGGTGAAGCCGGTGTTGCCGCTGTTCCCGAGCAGATCCTGCATGTGCTTCTTGACCGGAGACGTGCTGACGTCGAGGGTCGCGAGGTAGGTTTCGAAGGTCGACTTGTAGGTGGTCGTGTTGGCGTTGTAGACGGGCGCGCCGGTCGTGGTGGCGAGCTCGCGCATCGACGCCGAGGTGTCGAACGCGATGAGCACGTTCGGCTTCACGTTCGACTGCACGATGATCGGGACCTCGCAGCTCTGGGCGTGAGCCGGCGGCGGCGCGACCGCGAGCGCCACGATGGACGTGAGCGCGGCGAGCGCGACCCACAGCCGAGGCGTCCCTCGTCCGGCATCGATGCGTGAACCGTTCATGGCGTGCATCCTCATCCCCCTGCGTGATTGGCCGGCGTCGTCGCCCCCGCGGATGGGGGGTCCGGCGTCGCGCGGCTAGGGAGCAAGGGCCACGCCAACTCCGCGGGAGGACTGGGCCGGCCGGGAAGAGCATCGGGGCGCGGCGCACGCGCCCACTGAACATCTCGAATTGTCAGGCGGTTTTCTGGGAAAGCGCGGGGATCGAGCAGTGCCGCTGGGGGCTGGGGCTGCGGTCGGCGGCGGGCGTCACGACGGGACCGGCGTCGGCCAGTCCGTCACCCACCGTCGGATCTGACGGTGCTATGCAAAAAGGTCAGGGTTGGCCGGGCGCCGCTGGCCCGCCGGCCGGCGCGAGGCGCCAGTCTTCCTCGCGGAAGTCGGCCACGTAGATCGCGTCGTCCGCGGCGCGTCGGTCGGCGTCGAGGTGGACGTCTCGGCCGAGGTCGAGGTGGCCGACCGCCAGCACCCCCTCGAAGCGGGCGCCGTCACCGAGGACGACCCGCGCCTGCGGCGCGAACACCCATGCGCGCAAGCCGCCCCCACCGAGGCGCAGATCCGCGGCCGTGGTCGAGGTGATGGCGAGGTCGCCCGCCGTCACCGCGTCGAACCGCCCGCCTGCACCCACCTCGAAGGGCCCGTCACCGCTCAGCTCGAGGCGTGCGGGCGCGCCAACCACGATCCGGGCGCCCTCGCCCACCACCAGTCGAGTCAGCGCGAGCCGGCCTCCGCCGAGCTCGCACGTGATCCCGGCCGGGACCTCCAGGCGACCGTCGGCGAGATACCGATCGCAGCGTGCTGGCGCAACCGCGAGCGACCCGGCTGGAGCACCGGCCGGTGGAGCCTTCGTCCGCGCGCCCTTCCCGGTCGCGGTGGCTGGAGCGACCGGCGCAGCAGGCGCGGCGGGCGCATGTTGCGGCAGCTCCCGATTGACCGCCACTTCGTCGCACCTGCACGGCCGCGGCGTCGGCAGCACGTGCGAGGTGCCCTGCATGGCGTTTTCTCCGCCCGCGTACGAGCCGCCCGCCGGCATGCCCACGCCGCGCAGATCCTCGCCGGCGATGACGCCGCCCTGCACGGTGGCGGATCCGAGCCGGATCGAACCGTTGGCCGCGAGCACCAGCCGCGCGGTGGCGTCCGGATCAGCGCCATCGGTGCCAGGGAACGCGACGCTCAGCGCGTCGCCCGCGGTCACGTCGCCGCAGGCGCAGAACGGCACCTCGAACGCCGAGCGCGCGAGGGCTTGCCCCTGGATCACCACCCGCGCCGCGGTGCCGTCGGGCGACTGGCACGTCGAGGTCACCGTGATCGGCTGCTCGAGCACCGACGTCCCGGACGCCACCGGCGCTCCGCGCGCGGTGACCGTGTAGGTGGCGCCGTCGAGCACGCCGGCGGCCAGCCGCTCGTCCCGCTCACCGAGCGTGGTCCCCGCTCGCAGGTGCTGGTCGAGCTTCCGGAGCAGGCGTCCCTTCCCCTCCAAGAACGCATTGTCCGCGAGCAGCGTGCAGTTCGCCAGGCGCGACGGTGGGCTGGCGAGGTCGCGCGGCGTCCCGCGTGCGGTGGCCCACCACACGGCGCACGCCGTGACGACCAGCAGACCGACGAGCAGCAGCGTGAGGATGAGCCCCTCCTCGCGCGCGCGGCGCGCAGGCGGCGAGGGGCGGCGAAGCGAGCGACGGTGCATGGTCGGATCCGGTGTCGACGGCGTTGTCGCAGGACGCGGGCAGCTGAGATTCTAGCCCGCCGAGGCGCCGAGCGGGGACATCGGGCGCATTCCCTCGGCGGCGCGCGCGCGCCCGCGAGCGCTGCTTGCCACCCCGAAACCGTCGGCTTCATAATCCGCGCTCTCACCGCCGCAAGGAGTCGCGTGCCCTCGAAACGTGCCGTCGCCCGCCTGCTGGCGATCGTCCTGATCGCGCTCGGATCCGCCTGCGACAAGCAGGAGGACTCGCCGATCAAGGACATCCAGAACGACCCCAAGTTCCGCTACCAGAATGGGCTCTCGGCGCTGCGTGCAGGCAATCCCGACCGCGCCGTGCGCGACCTCGAGGCGGCGCGCACGCTCGAGCCCAAGAACGTCGACGTGCTGCACGCGCTCGGCCTCGCGCTGAGCGAGTCGGGCAACAACGCGCGGGCGATCGAGGTGCTCGGCGAGGCGATCGAGCTCTCCCCCAAGAACCCCGCGCTCCTCAACTCGCGCGGCGTGGTGCTGAGCCGGGCGCGGCGCTTCGACGAGGCGATCGGCGACTTCCGGGCCGCCCTCGCGCCCGATGCCCACTACGCCACGCCGGAGGCGGCGCTCCTCAACCTCGCGGACGCCTACGCCGAGACGCAACGCTTCCCGGAGGCGATCGACACCCTGGAGAAGGGCCGAGCGCTGCGCCCGCGCAGCGGCGCCATCGAGACCGCCCTGTGCCGCACCTACGACCGTGCCGGAGAGCTCGAGGACGCTCATCGCGCGTGCCAGCAGGCGGTGCTCGACGAGCCCACGTACGCGGCCGGCTACTTCGAGCTCGGCAAGATCGAGCTGCGCCGTGGCCGCAACGCCGAGGCGCTGAGCGCGTTCGAGAAGTACCTCAAGCTCGAGCCGCGCGGCGACACCGCCGAGCAGGCGCGCCGCTACCGGACGCTGCTCGCCCCCGACGCGCCCGCGCCGCCGGCGGGCGGCGCCGCCGCGCAGGGCGCCGCGGTGCCCGAGGCCGCCGCGCCCCGCTGATCCGCGCTCGACGCCCACGAGGCGCCACCGGTACCCAGCGAGTCGCGCGCGAGAACCCATCGTGAAGGCGTTCGGCGAATATCTCCGGCGCGAGCGCGAGCTACGCGGGATCAGCCTCGACGAGGTCGCGCAGAGCACCAAGATCAGCGCCAGCATCCTCGAGAACATCGAGCACGGGCGGCTCGACTCGCTGCCGCCGATCCCCTTCGTCAAGGGCTTCCTGCGCGCCTACGCGGACTACGTCGGCCTCGATCCGGCGTCGGTGGTGCTGCG
>CAYMQR010000072.1:0-13734 GCA_964392195.1 uncultured bacterium
CCCTGTTTTCTCTGCGGGGGGATTTTCAATCCCCCCGCCCCGTCGGGAGTGAATCCCGACGGGGCCCCACCCCCGAGCCACTCGCTACGCTCGTGGCGTCGCGCTGCGACGCGCACATCGACGGGTCCGCTCGTAGCGCGATCGGGGATCACGCTCGTTCCCCGGTCCCGATCCGAGGTCGCCTTCGTCGGAGGGCCGGGCGCCTGCCCGGCCGGCGATACGCGACCGCGTCGCGCCGCCGAACCGTCGATCTCTGCACCGGCGGTATGGAGGGCCCGCCTCCGGCGGGCCGGGACTGCTCGAGCTTCACAGACTGGAGGCGGTGCCACCGGTCAGGGAGCGAGCTTTCGCTCCGACGGACGCACCGGCAACGGCAACCACGCCGTGCCTCGTTCGACTCATCCCCCGTGGCTCAACTGGAGCGCCCACGACACCAGCCCGAGGGCGTTGAACACGGCATGGCTCGTGATGCCGGGGTCGATCGAGCCGGTGCGCGCGCGCAGCGCGCCGTTGGCGAGGCCGACGACCAGCACCGGCACGAGCGCGAGCGGCGCCTCGGCGTAGGTCAGCAGGTGCACGCCGGCGAAGACGATCGCGCTGCCGACGATCGCGCGGCCCACGCCCGCTTCACGGAACGCGCCGAAGAAGAGCCCGCGGAACAGCACCTCCTCGAAGACCGGCGCGAGCGCCACCACCGGCAGCGCGAGCACGAGGAGGTCGCGCGTCCCGCTCACCGCGTGGAAGAGCGCGGTGCGCTCGATGCCCACGTCGACGGCGGCGGTGAACGCGACGTTGACGCCGTAAAGCGCGATCCCGGTCAACGCGCCGAGCAGGTGCGTCCGCGGCGCCGCGCGCTCGAACCCGGGCAGCGCGCGCAACGGCCGCCCGAACTTGACCCGTACGAGCGCGCTCACGATCGCCAGCAGCGCCGCGTAGCTCAGCGCGAGCGGCAACGCGAGCGCCCACACGTCGGGCAGCGCGGGCGGCGCCGACGTGCCGCCCGCGGGTGATGTGGCGCCGCCCGGCATCATCGCCTGCACGACGAGCGCCTGCCCGAGCACGGCCAGCACCAGCACCTGGGTGGGGAGCTGCCAGCCCCACGCGGGCTCGGCGCGCGTGGGGAGAGCGTCGAGCGACCCCGTCACGTCGCGCTCGCCTCGAGGGCCGCGAAGTCGTACACGAAGGTCTCCTGGTCCCAGTTCTCGAGCGAGCCTGGCCGGTGCGCGCGCACGGTGTGGATCGCGCTGCGCGGCGCGAGCCCGTGGCGCACCAGCAAACACGCGGTCAGCGTCCCGGTGCGGCCGATCCCGGCGGCGCAGTGGATCAGCGCCGTGCGGCCCTCGGCGAGGGCGGCGGCGAGGTCGTCGACCGCGCGCGTCATCTCGTCGAGCGTCGGCACGCCGAAGTCGCGGATCGGGTGACGGTGGACGCGTAGCCCGCCGCGCTCGTACCCGCGCAGCAGCTTCGGCACGCCCCACGCCCGGAAATCGTGGTCCTCGAGCAGGCAGAACACCGACTCGACGCGCGCTTCGCGCAGGCTCGCGAGGTCGGCGTCGAGGCCGCGGAAGGTGCCGGGACAGCCCGACGTCCCGAGACGCCCTGGACGCACGCTCGGTACGTCGTCGTACCAGGTGATCGGGACCATGGCCCCGAGACTAGCGTGGATTCGCCACCGACCGCGGTCGCGCCGCGCCTCGGTTGGGCGAGGCGCTCACGCCCGGGAAGCTCGCCGCGTGGCGGGTCACCCACTTGGGCGCCATCGCGGAGCCGGTCGCATGGTCTCATCCGGCGAGCATCTTGGCTCGGTGCCTCGGTCGCTATCCTCGATATGCGAGCACGACGCCGACCGCCGCACCCACGGCCGCGCGGCGGAGCGGATAGGCTCCCGGCCGACCGATCGAGCGGGAACCCGGAATGGACCAGGAGCTTCGCGAGCGGATCGAGACCGCGGTCGCGCTCGGCATCGACGACTACGTGGCCGAGCGCCACCGCCGCATCCCGGCCTTCGTCGAGCGCACGTTCTCGCTCCGCGGCGCGTTCGCCCTGCACCGCCGGACGTTGGGGCGAGATTTCTACAAGCACCCCCTGAACATGGTGTGGGCGCCGCCGGCGCTGCTGGTGCACGGTCTCGGCGCGCTCCTCGAGCGCACCGGAGCGAAACGACTGGGCGAGCGGCTCGGCCGCCTGCCGCGCGGCCTCGAGGCCGCGCTCGAGCGCGAGCTCGCGTGGCGAGTGCACACCGATCTCCTCGAGCTGCCGTACGTGCGGCGCGAGCGAAGCAGCGAGCGCGACGCGCTCATGGAGGCGGTGCTCGCGCGGCCCGAGGTCGCGGTGCTGTGCGAGCCCTACCTCGCCGAGCTTCACGCGAAGGCGAAGCGGCCCGAGGCGCGCGCCGCGCTCGAGCGCAACCTCACCGAGTACGGCAAGACGCGCCTCGGCGTGACTGACCTCGCCGGGACCTTGATCAGCATCGGGCTCGGCTACGCGGCGTTCCAGCACGCGACCCCGGGCGCGCTGTCCGCCGGCGGCTCGGCCGCCGCGGTGATCGCGCAGCAGCTCGCCATCGCGAACTTCGCGCTCGGCCCGACGCTCGGCTCGATCTACTACGGAGTCTTCCCGGCGAGCGCGTCCGCGCCGCTGCTGGTCGCGGCGACCGGGGCGTGGATGGCGAGCGTCGGGGTGCTCGCGGCGCTCGCGTGGGTGGTGATCGATCCGGTGCTCGCGAAGACCGGCGTCCACGAGCGCCGGCTCTCCCGGTTCGTCGATGCGGTCGGTGACGAGCTGCGCCGCCGCGAGAGCGGCTACCGGGTGCGCGAGCACTACGTCGCGCGGGTCTTCGACGTGATCGACCTGCTGCGCAGCGCGGTGCTGGCCGCTCGCTGAGCCCGCGCCCGCGGCGGGATCGGTGATCAGTGCCCGGGGTGCGCGTCGAGATACGAGCGCAGCCGCGCCTGGCTCTGGGCGCTGAGGTACGAGAACACCACGCCCACGGTGTACTTGCGCCGCGCACCCGCCGCGGAGCGGCGCACCCACACGACGCGCCCGGTGGCGTCGATGCTCGCCTCGGCGCCGCCGTCGAGCTCGAACTGCACGTCGATGCGCGTCAGCGGGTCGGGCTCCATCGGTGGCAGCAGCGAGACGCCGTCGACCTCGAGCTCGTCGGTCTGGATCATCGCGCCGAGGAGCGACAGGTTCACCGCCTCCGACGGCACCGGGCGGGTGGCGCCGGAGGCATCCTCGCCGTCACGAACGAGCCGGTAGGACGCGCCGCAGCGCACGCTGGCGCGCGCCGCGCGCCGCTGCTCCGCACCGCCGCGGGTTCCGGTCGGTCCACTCATCGCTCAGCACCTCCGTGCGGTCGCTCGGCGCGGGTCATCGCGCGAGGAGCTTGTACGTCGCCTTCGCCATGATGCGCACCGCCTGCGGGCGCGGCAGCAGGCGGGTCATGAGGAACGCCGCCGCCTTGTTCGCGCCGCCGGCGATCACGCTCGGCCGCTTCCCGAGCGCCGCGAGCGCGGCGTTCACCACCTCGTCGGCGTCGCCGACCGGCGCGGCGGTGCTGCGCCCCGCGGTGTTCGCGAGGTAGCCGGGGGTCCGAGTGGCGCCCGCGAGCACGCTCAGCACGTCCACGCCGCGGGGCCCGAGCTCGCCCCACAGGCTCTCGCCGAGGATCAGGTTCCACGCCTTGGTGGCGGCGTAGTTGCCGATGTACGGCGTGCCCTGGATGCCGCTCAGCGAGGTCATGAGGACCACGCCGCCGCGGCCCCGCTCGAGCATCGCCGGCACCAGCGCGTCGATCATGAGCAGCGGCGCGCGGCAGTTGGTGTCGAGCTCGCGGAGTCGGTCGGCGATGGGATGGTCGAAGTAGCGGCCGATCAGCGACAGCGCCGCGTTGTAGACCAGGAACCCGACCGGCTTGGCGGCCGCCGCGCCGCCGAAGGCGCGCACCGCGTCGGCGTCGGCGAGGTCGACGGCGTGGGTCTCGACCTCCACGCCGTGCCGCGATCGCAGCTCGGCGGCGAAGGTCTCGAGCGGCCCCGCGCGGCGCGCCGCGAGCACGAGGTTCAGGCCGCGCGCGGCGAGCTGCCTCGCGAACTCGGCGCCGATCCCCTCGGACGCGCCCGCGACCACGGCCCACGGGCCGTAGCAGTCGCGGAACGAAGCGTGGTCCGCGGTCACGGCGTCGACGGAGTCGTCGGCGCGGCCGCGACCGCGGGGGCAGGGGCGGGCGCCGGCACGGCGGCGAGCGGCGACACCGGGCGCGTGAACGGATGCGGCCGCAGGTTGCGCAGCAGGATCAGCGTCGGGAACACCGCCCACGGCAGGTTCGCCATCGTCATGACGAACAGGTTCTTGGTCCGGTGGATGCCCCAGTACTCCTCGCTCATGATGCAGCAGATGATCACGATCAAGAAGCTGCCGTAGATGATGCTGGGGATGCGGATCCACTCGCGGCCGCGGGCGTAGGCGTAGATCGCGAACGCGTAGAACGGCCCGAAGTAGAGCGCGTCCACCCAGATCGTCACCATCCAGAAGGGCGGGCGGGCGAGCAGCAGCGGGTCGAACTTCTCGCCCCACCAGTGGACCATGTTCACTGCCCACGGCGGCGGCCAGGCCGGGTACTGGCAGGCGTCGCGGAGCGGGCCGCAGGTCTGCAGGAACGCCTGGTAGTCGGGGATCGCGATCTGCTCGAAGTCGACGAAGTACACGATGAACGGCAGGTTGATGACGAAGAAGACGAGGAACGCGATGTCGAGCCGGCGTTCCCGGAGCGGGATGACTTCTCGCATGGGGCGGATCTCCGACGAGGTTCGAGTGAGGACGCGTCTCCCTACCGCACCCCGCTCGCGGAATACAAGCAATTCCGGCGCTCACCAGCGAGTCCGGCCCTCGCACGACCCGGGATACCGCGCCGGCCGGCGCGAGTGACGTCCGTGCGACGCCGTCGAACGGGCGTGCGGCACCTGCGCCGCCGCCATTCCATCGAACCTTTGGTGGATCGCCGGCCGGTCGCTGAGCGGCCAAGGTGGTGTCCCGAAGGAGGTACCCGACATGAACGCAGCTCACGCGCACCTGCTGGTCAATCATCTGCCGATCATCGGCGCGATGCTCGCCGTCCCTCTGCTCGCGCTCGCGGCGCTGATACCCAAGCAGCGGGGCCTGGTCCTCGCCGCGGCGGTGGTGCTGACGCTCGGCGCCGCCGGTGGCGGCCTCGCGCTGGCGAGCGGCGACGCCGCGGAGGACGTGGTCGAGGGTCTCCCGGGGGTGAGCGAGGCGGACATCGAGGCCCACGAGGAGCGGGCCGAGGTGGCGATCGGGTTCGCGGTGGTAGCGGCGCTCGCGAGCCTGGCGGCGGCTGGCCTCGAGATCGACCGCGGCACACCCGCGCCGCGCCTCGCGGTACTGGGTCTGCTCGTGCTGTCGCTGGCGAACGCGGGCGTGATGGCGTGGACCGGCGCATCGGGCGGCGTGATCCGCCACACCGAGATCCGCGACGGCGCGAAGTCCGGCGCACCCGCCGACGCCGCGGCGTCCGAGGACGGTGAGGGCCGTGGCCGCGACTCGGACCGCGCCGACGACTGAGCCGTCTCGCCGGCCCGGCCCGGCGGGGTGGCCGCCGCTCAGCCGAGCAGGAGCTGCAGGTCTTCCGCCGTGAGGGTCTGGATGAGGCTCTGGTCGGCGGTGATGATCGCCTCGGCCAGGGTCTTCTTCCGCGCCTGCAGCGCCACGATCTTCTCCTCGACCGTGTCGCGCGCGATGAGCCGGTAGGCGAACACGCGCCGCTTCTGGCCGATGCGGTGCGCGCGGTCGACGGCCTGCGCCTCGACCGCCGGGTTCCACCACGGGTCGAGGATGAACACGTAATCGGCGGCCGTGAGGTTGAGGCCCTGCCCGCCGGCCTTGAGGCTGATGAGGAAGAGCTGGCACTCGGTGTCGTCCTGGAAGTGGCGGACGTGCCGCTCGCGGTCGCGGGTGCGGCCATCGAGGTACTCGTAGCGGACGCCCGCCTCGTCGAGGCGCGCGCGCACGATCGCGAGCAGGCTGGTGAACTGCGAGAACACCAGCGCCTTGTGGCCGCCCTCGATGACCTCGCGCACCTGCTCGATCAGCGTGGTGAGCTTGGCGCTCGGGTCGCCCACCCGCGCCTGGTCGACCAGCCCGGGGTGGCACGCGGCCTGCCGCAGCCTGAGCAGCGCCTCGAGCACCTGGATCTTGCTGCGCTTGAGCCCGACCGTGTCGATGTGGCCGAGGAGCGTCGTGCGGTAGTGGGTGCGTAGCTCGTCGTAGCGCGCGCGCTCCTCGGTCGAGAGCTCGCAGAAGAGCGTCTGCTCGGTCTTCTCGGGGAGCTCGGAGAGCACCTGCTCCTTGGTGCGGCGGAGGATGAACGGGCGTAGCGCCTTGCCGAGCAGCGCCAGCGACCCGCCGCCTTCCTCCTGCGGATCGTCGGCGCCGGTCCACGCCAGCGCGGCCGACCGCCCCAGCATCCCCGGGTTCAGGAACTCGAAGATCGACCACAGCTCGCGCAGGTGGTTCTCGACCGGCGTACCGCTCAGGGCCAGGCGCCGCCGCGCCTTGAGGATGCGGCAGGCCTTGGCGGCCTGCGATGCGGCGTTCTTGATCGCCTGGGCTTCGTCGAGGATCGCGTAGTCGAACTCGAGCTCCTTGAGCTTGAGGATGTCGCGACGCAGCGTCCCGTACGTGGTGATCATCAGGTCGTATTCGCCGAGGGTGTCGAGGCTGCGGTCGGCGCCGGTGTAGTCGAGGATCCGGAGGCTGGGCGTGAAGCGCTGCGCCTCCTCGATCCAGTTGAAGACCAGGCTGCGCGGCACGACCACCAGCGACGGCAGCCGCTGCGGCCGCTCGCCGCTCAGGCGCATCCGCTCGAGCCGCGCGAGGATCTGGATGGTCTTGCCGAGGCCCATGTCGTCGGCGAGGCAGCCGCCGAAGCCGAAGCGGTCCAGGAACTCGAGCCAGGCGAGGCCTTCCTTCTGGTAGTGGCGCAGCTCGCCCTTGAAGGTCTCGGGCGGCTCGGCGGGCGCGATGCCCTCGAACGCCTCGAGCTCGCGCCGCGCGGCGGTGAACGCCTCGTCGACGTTGGGGCTGCCCTGCGCCTGCAGCAGCGCGTCGAGGAGCAGCACCTGCGAGCGGCCGAAGCGGAGCTGGTCGCCGTTGACCTCGGCGAGGTCGGCGAGGCCGGCGTAGCGGGTGAGCCACTCCTCCGGGAGCAGCCCGCGCGAGCCGTCACCGAGGGTGACGAACGCGTCGCCGCGCTTGATCGCCGCGAGCAGCTCGGGGAGGCCAATGCGCGTGCCCTCGAAGTCGATGCTCGCCGAGAGGTCGAACCAGTCGAGCCCGGTGCTGACGCTCATCTGGAACTTGCCTGGCCGGCGGATCTTGTGGCCCTCGGCCTCGACCCGGAAGCCCGAGTCGAGGAGCGCGGGCACGGCCGTCGCGAGGCGGCGCGGGCTGAGCTCGAAGTGTCCGACGCGGCCGGTGCCGCGGGTGAACGAGCGGAAGCCGAGCGGCGGCAGCTTCGCCAGCGCCTCGCCTTCCTTCACCGAGTCACGGTGGATGACGATCTTCTGGTCGCGCCGCACCAGGCTCGGGATCTCGCTGCTCGCGGGCGCGTGCAGCCCCTCGTACTCGAACGACACCTCGGCCGAGAGGTTCGCGCCGTGCCACGCCTCGTTGGGCGGATGGATGCGGATGCGCGGGATCGGGTTGGGGCGCCGCTCGCGCCACTTGAAGTCGGGCGGGAGATCGAGCGGCGGCGTGCCCGGGGTCTGCCACAAGCGCTCGACGAGCGCCTCGCCGTCACGCACCGGCACCGCGAGCGGTCCTTGCTTGCGCAGGTTGAGGATCCACTCGAAGGCGTCGACGCTCGCGAGCCGCGCCACGCGCTCCTTGAAAAGCACCAGCCCGTGGGCGAGCAACAGCTCCGGGGTCTCGACGTCGATGCGCTCGTCGCCGCGCACCAGCCGGCCGCGCAGCACGAGGTTCTCCTCGGCCTTGTCGGTCTCGCGGCGCAGCTCGAGCTCGAACCGCCACGGCGCGCCGTCGTCCCACACCAGCGGGCGCGGCAGCTCGGCGGTGCGCCCTTGCCCGGGCTCCTCGAGCCAGCCGAAGCGGCCCGTGGCGCTGAGCCGCGGCAGCAGTAGGTCGTAGAGGGCGGGGCGGATCGCCGCGCCGGCGTAGCGCGCGTTGGGACCGACGAAGTCGTAGCCGTAGCCGTACTGGTCGGCGTGGCGGACGTTGCCGAGGATGAGCGGAACCAGCTCGCGGTCCTCGGCGTCGATCAGGTGCTCCGCCTCGAGCTCGCTCAGCCGCACCGGCTTGAGCTGGCCGAGCTCACCGGTCTTCTTCACCGGGCGCTGGTGGAAGAGCACCACCAGGTGGCCGCGGGCGTAGGTGCTGGCGAGGTCGACCACGTACCAGATCTCGCGCGGGCGGCTCGCGTCCGCGGCGTTGAGCTTGGTCCAGCGGTTGTGCTCCTCGAGCGCGTGCTTGATCTGGTCGAGGCGCACCTTCCAGCGCGATCCCGCGATGGGGCGCTGCTGTGCCGCGGCGTTGCGGTCGCCCTGGCTGGGGTTCTTGTTGCCCCCCTTGTTGTGGCCGTGACCCTGGCTGCGGTCGTTGCGCTCCTTGGAGCCGCGCCGGAGCTGGAACTGCCCGCGCGGCGGCGGCGGGCGAGGTGCCTCGACCGGTGGCTCGCGGCGGACCTCGTCGGACGGGTCGAGGGTGCCGTCGTCGTCGTCGGCGCGGAACCCCGGGCCCGAGCGGATCACGCGGATCTGGCCGGCGCCGTGGAGCGAGGGCGCGGGGCCGTGCTCGTCGAGGTGGAGCAGCGTCGCCCAGATGTGCTTGCACAGCACGCCGTCGCCGAAGCGCGGGCACTCGCAGTAGGCCTTCGCCGAGTCGACGCCGTCGACGGTCACCCACTGGATGTCCACGACGTAGGTCCGCCCGCCACTGCCGGCGACGTGGGCGCGGACCCCGAACGACGAGTGGTTCGCCACCTTCACGCGCCGCTGGCGCGCGTAGGCGGAGCCGCGCTCCCGGTCCAGGGGATGGAACGCCTGGGCCGCTCGGTGAGTGAGGAGCGGAGAAGTACGTGTAGCCGGTCGCATGTAACGACGAGCCAACGGTCGATTCCCTAAGACCGAACCCGGCAGCGTAGCCGATGTTCGGACGATTGTTCAGTGCCCTGGCGCGATTTCTCGGGGTGCATGGGCTCGAACGGGGTTGGTTTCGCGCGGGTCCCCGGCCGTTCGCGTTGGCCGGGGGAGGACCGCGCCGCTATCCTTCGGTGTCTCGTTAGCGCGGCCGATGCCCGGCCGCGTCCGCCCGGAGGCTGGACGTGACCACCTCGAACCGCGTGATCCGGTGCTTGCTGCTCTCCACTCTCGTGCTGGGCACGTCTTCTCGCTGTGCCGCCGGTGACGGCCGGTTCCCGCGCCTCGAGCGCTGGCGCGAACGTCAAGCCGAGGCCGAGCAGGGGACGGCTGCTCCCGCTCCCACGGCCGGCTCCACCCGTGAGGCGGAACCCGCGCCGCTGGCTGGCGGCAGCGACCGTGACGAGACCATCACCGTCGACGGTCGGGAACGAACTTACTACGTCCACCCGCCTCCCGGCTTGAGCCCCAGCGGTTCGTACCCGCTGGTCTTCAATTTCCACGGCGGTCGGGGCAGCGGCCGCCAGCAGGCCGAGCTCTCCAAGATGAACGCCTACGCGGACCGCTACGCCTTCATCGCCGTCTATCCGGACGGCATCGAGAAGAACTGGAACGACGGCCGCGGCACCACCGAGCCGGCCAAGATGGGCATCGACGACGTGAAGTTCGTGCGCGCAGTCTACGACAAGCTGCGCAACACCTACGCGGTCGATCCCAAGCGGGTGTTCTCGACCGGCATCTCGAACGGCGGGATGTTCAGCTACCGGCTCGCCTGCGACATGAGCGACGTGTTCGCCGCGATCGGCCCGGTGGTGGGCTCGCTCGCCACCAAGCACCGGCCGGGGTGCAAGCCCGAGTCGCCCGTCGCGGTGGTCTCGATCATGGGCGACGCGGACGAGTTCGTGCCGCTGCAGGGCGGCGAGGAAGGCTGGAAGAACGGCAAGGGCGACGGCGGGATGCTCGAGTCCGAGGGCGCGATGAAGGAGTTCTGGTCGAAGCACAACGGCTGCACCGCGCAGCCCTCGGTCACCCAGCTCCCGGTGCGCGTGAACGACGGGACCAGCGTCCGCAAGGTCGTATTCTCGGGCTGCCGCAATGGCGCGGACGTGGTCTTCTACACGATCGCCGGAGGTGGTCACACGTGGCCCCCCAACGAGTTCAAGTGGGGCTTCATGAACCGCATGGCGGGCAAGTCCTCGCAGAACATCGACGCGACCCAGGCCATCTGGGACTTCTTCTCGCGCCACCCCAAGCCCTGACGCGCTCGTCCCGCCCTCGCGAAGCCTCGGGGCGTCGCACGGGCCGGGTCTCGCTCCGCGGTGAGCTCGCCGCGCGAGCCGACGCAAAGGTAGAGCCCTCACGCGGCGCCGCGACCCGCGGCGCCAAGCACGTCCGACCGCGCCGAGCGCGCTCGGCTCAAGCCGTCCGCGTGCCGGCGGTGTGGCCGCCGCCGACCGCATCGAGCTCGGCGTCGGCGCGCGGCTCGGTGGCGGGCGAGGCCAGCGAGCGCAGCAGCTCGTTGAGCCGGATCGCGCCGAGCGCGAGGTACGGCGCGACGCTGAGGAGCGCCGCGGGACGCGCCAGCTCGATGACGTCGGGACGGGCCGAGACGGACGCGTAGTAGCCGAGCGTGGCGAGGATCACCATGGTCGCCGCGATCGGCACCACGTCGCTCCAGCGCGATACGGTGAGCTGGGCCGGACGCGCGAACTCGGGTGCGAGGTCGAGTGCGTCGACGCGCGCCAGCAGCAGCACCGACAGCACGCCGAGCGCCATCGCCGCCGCGGCCGGCAGCGGCAGCGCCGCGCACGCGAACGGTATCAGCAGCGCGGCGCCGGCGAGCCGGCGCTTCCCGGCGAGTCCGGTGAACGCGAGCGCGAAGGTGTTGAAGAAGTAGATCGTCAGGAACCACATACCGCCGGCGAGGTGGGGGAACTGACCTTCCGAGTACTCCGGGGTCCAGATCCACCAGCCCGACACCTGCCCGACCGGCTCGATGGCGTTGCTCAGCGCGCCGCCGAACACCGCCGCGAGCAGCACCGTGGGCGCCAGCGAGCCGACCAGCCGGGGGGCGACCGCCGACAGCAGTCGGCGCGCGAAGTCGAGGCCGAGGAGCGCGGTGATGACCCAACCCGCGGACACCCCGAGCGGAACGCCGAGCGGTCGAAACCCGCGCATCTGCACCAGATAGAAGCCGTTGGGGCAGATCACCTCGTGGAGCACGCCGAGGACGCCGAGGGTGACGAGGAGCCGGGTGCCGCGCTCGTATCCGTAGGTGGCGACGGTGTGCCAGATCAGGCCACACGCGACCGCCGAGGTGGCGAGGAGGAAGAGGACCGGGAAGGGTGCCATGGTGGGTGCGTGCGCCTCGCTGCGGCCGGCCCCCGCCTGTGGCGGGTGCTCTCGACACCGAAAACTGCAAGCTCCAGGCCCGTTTTCTCGCTGGAATCATTGATGTTTTGGCGAGGCCCTCGCGGGAGGGAGTGGCGACTTGCAAGCGTTCGCACGCGGCCTGCCATTCGGGCTCGGCGGTAGCGCCAGTGGCGCTTCCGGTGAAGCCCCCCAGCCCCGGGGGCGGGGGGCACGAGCGGCGGCACCCCGGTGCGAGGTCCGCGCTGAAGAGGTGGGCCATCCGCCGGATCGGGTGGCTCGCGGCCGTCGGCCGCCCGAGCGAGCTGGGCGCACTGCGGCCCGCCCGGGATGCGCACGCGGCGTGCCGCCGGTGACACCGCGCGCGGCGCGTGGACCGGAGGCGCCGGTGGCCACGTTTACCCGGCTCCGGCCGGGTCAAATCTCGCCGCGCCCCGCGGTGCGCTCTGCCGGCCCCGGCGTCAGAAGCAGTTGCGGACCCGGAACTCCTCGCCGTCGCGCACGTACTGATAGCGGCGCCAGAACTGGTCGTCGATCTTGCGGATCCGCGCCGGGGTGCGGGGATTGTCGATCCGGCCCGCCCCGCCCTTGGGACCGGCGTGGTAGAGCGCGTAGGTGGTGCGCGCGAGCAGCTCGGGGTTCGCGATCGCGTCGCGAGGGTCCTCGATCGCGTGCTCGGTCAGGTAGCGCGCGAGGATCTCGACGCCGGCGCGCGCGTTGTAGTCGAAGTCGTTGCGCAGCGTGCGCAGGTCGTAGAAGCCGCGCCACGCGCGCTCCAGCACCTGCATCACACCGACCGCGCCGGCGCGCGACCGCATCGGGCGCAGCACGCCGTCGCGCCCGGTCGTCCACTGCCGCCAGCAGCTCTCCTGCCACGCGGTCGTGAGCACCAGGGTGCGGAACGAGCTCTGCAGCGCCGGCGGCACCTCGTACCGGGTGGCGCTCTGGTCGGCGGCGCGCAGCAGCAGCGTCCGCACCAGCGGCAGGTACTCGTCGAGCTCGGCGCGGGTCGGCGCCCAGCGCGCCAGGCGATCGAGATCGGCTGGCTCCGGCTCGGGCTCCGTCCGTGGTTCCTCGGGCACGCTCTCCTCGGGGCTCGGACGCGGCGAGGCAGGTTCCGCGGCTGGTTTCTCGCCCGGCAGCACGAGCGGGGTGCCGAAGCCGAAGATGCGCCTCAGCTCCGGGTCGACCTGCTCGCCGTACACGAGCGGGTCCTCGGCGAGCTGGGGAGTCAGCATCCGCGCCATGCGGCGCAGCCCGTCGGCGCTCACGTCGAGGCCGACCTGCGGCCCGAGCGCGTCGATCGCGGTGAGCGCGTCGCCCGCGGACACGAAGCTCGCGTAGCGCAGCGCCTCCGCGCCCGGCATCGACGCGCTCACGCTGCGCAGCACCGGCACCAGCCGCGCCCACGTGTTCACGAACAGCGAGCGCAGCGGATCGGGCCCGTCGGGCTGGCTCGGGACGAGGATCTCGGCGACGTCCTGGCGCGCGTCGATCAGCACGCCGAGCAGCGCGTCGCGCAGCTCGCGCGACTGGGCGTCGCTCGCGACGTGCTTGGCCACGAACGTGATGAACGCGTCCCAGCGCTGCCACGCGGCGTCCCAGCGCGCGAGCTCCTCGCCGGTGAGCGCGGGCTCCGCCGGAACGCCGCCCCCGTCGGTGGCGTCGCCGTCCGCGCCCGGCTCACCCTCGGGGTTGGTGCTGGTGGCGGCGCGCGGCGCCGCTGCGCTCGCCGTCCTGGCGGTGGCCTCGGGCCGGTCGGGGAGCTCGAGGCGCAGCTTGGTCACCAGCCCGGCGGGGTCCGCCTCGGCGCCGATCACCCGGAACGAGCTCACGATCTGCTCGGTGACGCGCGGGTCGCCGTGCGGCAGCACGGTGGGGATCAGCGCCTGGAGCTCGGCGAGCGTCGGGCGGAGATCGACGCTCACGGTCTCGAGCCTGGGCTGCACGTAGAGCTTGAGCCAGCGCTCGAGCGTCTCGGTGCCCGACGAGCCCGCGCTGGTGCCGTGCAGCGACGCGTCCGCGACCCGGAAGTGGACCACCGGCTGGTCGGGGTCGACGCGGACCTCCTCGGTCACGTCGATCGTGCCCTTCCACTCGAGCATCGTGACGCAGCTCGCGCCGATCTTCTTGCCGACCTTGGCCTCGCCGTTGGCCACCAGGTGCAGGCGCACCCCCAGGCTGCCCACCT
>CAYMQR010000073.1:0-13732 GCA_964392195.1 uncultured bacterium
CGCCGTCGAGGGCCAGCAGGACGTGGTGGTGCGTGACGTCGGCCCGCTGGTGTCGGGTCTCCGCGGCATCGCGGGCGCCGCCGAGGTGGGCGAAGGGCGCACGCTGCTGCTCCTCGAGCCGACGGTGTTGCTCGCCGAGGGCGCGCGCGCCGCCCGCCCCGGCGGCGCGTGAGCGAGCGCCGCGGGCTCGCCACCGAGGACGAGGTCTTCGGCGGCAGGGTGGTGCCGGTGGCGACGCACGCCACGCACCGCGAGCTGCTCCTGGTGGCGGGCCACGCGCACACCCTCGCCATCCCGATCACCGCGATCGAGGAGGTCACGCGGCTGCCGCGCCACGTGACCCGTGTGCCCGGCGCGCCGCCGTCGCTGCTCGGCCTCGCCAAGTGGCGCGCGAGGGTGGTGCCGGTGGTCGACCTGGGGCTCGCCGAAGGCCGCGACTCGAGCCTCACGGGCTTTCCTCCGCCGCTCATCCTGGTGCCGTTCGAGGACGGGCGCGTCGGCTTCGTGGTCGAGCGCATCCTCGGCACCTGCCGTGTGCCGGAGAGCGCCATCGGGCCGCCGAGCGCGGACGTCGCCGCGGCCAGCGGCCTCGACGTGGTCGGCGTGCTGGAGCTCGCGCCCGAGCGCCTCGACGAGGCTTCCCACGTGCCGTCGGCGGTCCGCGAGCGCTGCCGCGTCCCGATCGTCGATCTCGACGGCGCGCTCAGGCGGCTCGCCACGCGGATGCCGACCCACTTCCCGGGAGCGCGCTCCGAATGACCCCGCCGCTCGCGGCGAGCCGCGCACGCGCCGCGTCGTCCACGACGCTGGCGGCCGAGGCGTTCGTGGTGGTCCGGGTCGGCCAGCATCGCGCGGCGTGGCCGGTCCACGAGGTGCGCGAGGTTCGCCTGCCGGTGCCGCTGATGCGCGACCCCGGGCTGCCCGATTTCGCGGACGGCGCGTTGCTGGTGAGGCGAGCGCTGGTGCCGGTGGTCGACCTGCGCCGCCGCTGGGCGGTCGCGCCGGTCGAGGACGTCGCCGACCGCATCGTGCTCACCCGCGTCGCGCCGTTCGTCGTCGGCTTCGTGGTCGACGAGGTGCTCGGCGTGGTCCGCGCGGCGGCGCGCATCCCGCCGCCCGGGCTCGCGCTCCCCGGCGGGCTGGGCCGCCAGGCGGTGCGCGCGGTCGTCGCGCTCCCCGGCGACGCGCGCTCGCCGGCCGGTGAGGCCTTCGTGGTGACGCCGGCGGAGGTGCTCGACGACGCCGAGCGCGCCTCGCTGGGTGCGCCGCCCGCGCCGTGACCCGCCGCGCCGCGGCCGCGCGGAGGTCGCGAGCCGACCCGCCGCGGGTCCGATTGCATTAGCCTGGACCGCTTCCTATTCTTGCTCGCTCGCCTCTTTTTCGCGCCTCTCGAGCATCACCCTCCCTGCCATGGAACGCGAACGCGAACGTTACGAGCCCGCCTCGATCGAGGAGAAGTGGCAGCAGACCTGGGAGCGCGAGCGCGCGTTCCACGCCCGCGAGGACTCGCCGCGGCCCAAGTTCTACTGCCTCGAGATGTTCCCGTATCCGTCCGGGCGCATCCACATGGGCCACGTCCGCAACTACGCGATCGGCGACGTGATCGCGCGCACCAAGCGCATGCGCGGTTTCGAGGTGCTGCACCCGATCGGCTGGGACGCGTTCGGGTTGCCCGCCGAGAACGCGGCGATCTCGCGCGGCATCCACCCGGCGCGCTGGACGCGCGACAACATCGCGGCCATGCGCGCCCAGCTCAAGCGGCTCGGCTTCTCCTACGACTGGGAGCGAGAGATCGCCACCTGCGACGCCAGCTACTACCGCTGGGAGCAGCAGGTCTTCCTCGAGCTCCTCGAACGCGGGCTCGCCTACCGCAAGCGCGCCACCCTCAACTCGTGCACCGCGTGCGGCACCGTGCTCGCGAACGAGCAGGTCGTGAACGGCATGTGCTGGCGCCACACCGACCTGCCGGTGACCCCGCTCGAACGCGAGGTGTGGTTCCTGAAGACCACCGCCTACGCCGAGGCGCTGCTCGACGGGCTCGACGGCCTCACCGAGTGGCCCGACGCGGTGCGCACCATGCAGCGCGAGTGGATCGGCAAGAGCCACGGCGCGCGCGTGAGGTTCCCGCTGGTGGGCCGCGATGGTGAGTTCGTCGAGGTCTTCACCACCCGCCCCGACACGCTCTACGGCGTCACCTTCATGAGCCTCGCCGCCGAGCACCCGCTCGCCCGCGCGCTCTCGGCCGGCACCGCGCAGGAGGCCCCGGTCCGCGAGTTCGTGGAGCGGATCCTGCGCGAGGACAAGCGCCTGCGCGGCGCCGAGGGCACCACCAAGGAGGGCGTCTTCACCGGCGGCTACTGCGAGAACCCGCTCACCGGCGAGCGCGTGCCGATCTACGTGACCAACTTCGTGGTCTACGAGTACGGCACCGGCGCGGTCATGGCGGTGCCAGCCCACGACCAGCGCGACTTCGACTTCGCGAAGGTCTACGGGCTGCCGGTCAAGGTCGTGATCCAGCCGCCCGAGGGCGGGCTCACGAGCGAGGCCCTGCAGGCCGCGTTCGAGGGGCCGGGCACGATGTTCGCGTCCGCCGAGTTCACCGGCACCCCGAGCGAGGAGGGCAAGCGCGGCGTCGCCGCCAAGCTCGCGAGCCAGGGCCGCGGCGGCCCCGAGATCACCTACCGGCTGCGCGACTGGGGCATCTCGCGGCAGCGCTACTGGGGCACGCCGATCCCGGTGATCCACTGCGCGAGCTGCGGGATCGTGCCGGTCCCGGCGAAGGACCTGCCGGTGGTTCTGCCCGAGGACCTCGACCTCCTCGAGAACGGCCGCTCGCCGCTGCCCGCCAGCGAGCGCTTCCACGCGGTGAGCTGCCCCCGCTGCGGCGGCGCCGCGAAGCGCGACACCGACACCATGGACACCTTCGTGGAGTCGAGCTGGTACCAGCTCCGCTTCACGAGCCCGCGCCTCGACACCGCGATCCTCGACGAGCGCGCCGCGAAGTGGGCGCCGGTCGATCAGTACATCGGCGGCATCGAGCACGCCTGCCTGCACCTCATCTACGCGCGCTTCTTCACCCGCGCGCTCCACGACCTCGGCCACGTGAGCCTCGACGAGCCCTTCACCGGGCTGCTGACGCAGGGCATGGTGCTCAACCGCCACCTCGACAAGGCGAGCGGCGAGGAGCGCTGGGTCAAGATGAGCAAGTCGCTCGGCAACGTCGTCGATCCCGACGAGATGATCCGCGGCGTCGGCGCCGATGCGGTGCGCATGTTCATGCTCTTCACCGCGCCGCCCGAGAACGACCTCAAGTGGAGCGACGAGGGCATCCGCGGCGCGAGCCGCTTCCTCACGCGCATCTGGCGCGAGCTCCTGGAGGAGCTCGACGAGCTGAAGAGCGCTGCCCCCGCGTCCTCGATCGACGGGCTCGCCGGCGCCGACCTCGCGCTCTACCGCAAGTCGCACTGGGCGATCGACCGCGTCACCCACGACATCGACGCGCGCTACCAGTTCAACACCGCGATCGCCGCGCTCCACGAGCTGGCCAACGTCCTCGACGAGCCGGGCGCCGCGCGCGCCGTCCGGCGCCTCGCCTACGAGACGCTGCTGGTGCTGCTCCACCCGTTCGCGCCGCACGTCACCGAGGAGCTGTGGGAGCGCCTCGGCCATGCCGATCACCTGGTCTTCCATCCGTGGCCGTCGGCCGACCCCGACGCGCTCGTCTCCGACGAGGTGCTGCTGGTGGTGCAGGTGAACGGCAAGCTGCGCGGCCGCGTCACCGTGCCCGCCGCCGCCGCCGAGGACGAGGTGCGCGCCGCCGCGCTCGCCGACGCCAAGGTGCAGCCGTTCGTCGAGGGCAAGACGATCGTGAAGGTGGTCGTGGTGCCGGGCCGCCTCGTCAACGTGGTGGTGAGATGACGACGCCCGCCCGAGCGCGCTTCTGGCTGGCCCTCGTGGCGCTGGGCGTCACGGTCGCGGGCTGTGGCTACGGGTTCCAGGGCACCGGCAACGCGCTGCCCAAGGACATCGTCACCGTCGCGATCCCGATCTTCCGCAACGACAGCGCCTTCGAGGGGATCGAGCTCGACTTCACCGAGGCGCTCATCCAGCAGTTCGTGCGCGGCCGCCAGATCCGCGTGGTCGACGACGTCGCGGACGCCAGCGCGGTGGTGAAGGGACTCATCCGCCGGGTGCGGCTGCGCGCGGTCTCCTTCTCGGAGACCGACCAGGCCCTCGAGGCGCAGATGATCGTGGTGATCGCGCTCGCCCTCGAGCGCACCAGCGACGGCAAGGTGCTGTGGAGCGACGCCGGCATCACCGACCGCGAGGAGTTCGCGATGACCGCGGACGCGGTGGTGACGAACTCGCCCGAGTTCATCGGACGCGAGACCACGTTCAACAACCTCGACGACATCGAGATCGCCCAGGACGAAGCGCAGGTCGCCGTCGAACGGCTCTCGAAGCGGATGTCGAAGTCGATCTACCAGCGCATGCTGGAAGACTTCTGAGGCGGCGGAAGGGGCGATCCGCGCCGGGAAAGACCCGGCCCGCGGACGAGCCCGGAGACAGGAACGGCGCCGCGGCGAGACGCCGGGCGCCGTTCGGGTGAGGCTCGTGCCCCGGATGGCTATGCGAACCGGATCAGGACTTGGCCGGCGCGGCCTTGGCCGCGGCCTGCTTGGCGAGGCGCGACGCGCGGCGCGCGGCGGTGCGGGGATGAAGCACGCCCTTGCGCGCGGCGCGGGCGAGCTCGCTCTCGGCGGTGCGGGCGGCCGCGGTGGCCACCGCCGCGTCGGTGCCCTCGATCGCCTCGCGGGCCTTGCGGACGAAGCTACGAACGCGCGCGCGGACCTGACGGTTGCGGGCCTGGCGCTTGAGACTCTGCCGATTTCGCTTGAGCGCTGAAACGTGATCCGCCACGGGGATCTCCTTCGACGTCGGTGTCGCAAAACACGATGGGAAACACGAAGGTAAAACAGACCACGGCGCGTGGTGTCAACCCGTGGGCCGGCAGCCGGCCCGCTCGCCGGCCGCCCCCGGCCGGGCAGGGGAGCCCGTGAGCGAGAACCAGCGCGTGGTGCGGGCCGCGGGCCTGGTCGCCGGGGTCACCCTGGTGAGCCGGGTGCTGGGGATGCTCCGCGACATGGCGATCGCCCACGTGTTCGGCGCCACGCCGGCCGCCGACGCGTTCTGGGTGGCGCTGCGCATCCCCAACACCCTGCGCCGGCTGTTCGGCGAGGGGACGCTGACGGTCGCCATGGTGCCGGTGCTGCGCGAGGCGCGCACCCGCCAGGGCGACGCCGGCGCGCTCCGCGTCGCGCGCATCACGTGGTCGTACTTCATGGTGGTGGTGCTGATCACCGGGCTGGTGGGCTCGGTGCTCTCGCCGCTGGTGGTCCGGCTGCTCGCGCCGGGGTTCCTGCGCGACCCCGAGCGGCTCGCGCTCGCCACCCAGCTCCTCCACGTCACGTTCCCGTACCTGATCTTCATCGGGCTGGTGGGGCTGCTCCAGGGCGTGCTCAACGCCTTCGACCACTTCTTCCTCCCCGCCTTCCACCCGATCCTCTACAACCTCGCGCTCCTCACCGGTGCGCTGGTGATGGCGCGCTTCTTCGATCCGCCGATCCTCGGGCTCGCGTGGGCGGTGATCCTCGCCGGCGTGGTGCAGCTCGCCGCCCACGGGCCGGTGCTGCGCGCGCTCGGCTTCCGCTTCGCGCCGCTCTTCACCCGCGGCGACCCCGCGGTGGCGACGATCCTGCGCCTGCTCGGCCCGGCGACCTTCGGCATCGCGATCTACCAGGCCAACGTGTTCATGGGGACGCTGCTCGCGAGCTGGCTGGCGCCGGGCGCCATCTCGTGGCTGCACTACGCGGACCGCGTGTTCCAGCTCCCCCTCGGGCTGTTCGTGATCGCGCTCAGCACCGCGATGCTGCCGACGCTCTCGTCGCAGGCGCACGAGGGACGCAGCCGCGACCTCCGCGACACCACCGAGACCGCGGTGCGCGTGATCCTGTTCCTCACCATCCCGTCGGCGGTCGCGCTGTGGTTCCTCGCCACTCCGGTGGTGAGCGTGATCTTCCGGCGCGGCGTGTTCGTGGCGCGCGACGTGATCATGACGGCGCGCGCCCTCGAGCTCTACGCGCTCGGGCTGGTGCCGATCGCCGCCGGGCGCATCCTCACCCAGGTCTTCTACTCGTCGCAGGATCCCAAGGCGCCGGCGCGGATCGCCGCGATCGCGTTCGCCGTGAACCTGTTGGCGAGCCTGGTACTCATGCCGTTCCTCGGCCACGGCGGGCTCGCGCTCGCCACCTCGATCTCGGCGTGGGTGCAGCTCGCGATCACCTACACGGTGCTGCGCCGGCGCTGGCTGCGCGAGCTCGACGGCGGAGCCCTGCTCGCCGCCGCGGCGCGCATGGCGCTCGCGTGCGTGCCGATGGTGGCGTGGGCGCGCTTCATCGGCGGGCGTCTCGACTGGCTCGCGCCGGGCTCGGTGGTGGCGGCGGTGGCGTGGCTGGGTGTGGGAGTGGTGGGCGGGATCGCGCTCTACCTCGCGGCGCAGGCGGCGCTGCGCAGCGCCGAGCTCGCCGCGCTCCTGGAGGGCGCCCGGCTCAAGCGCGCCGGGGTCAAGGCGAGCGGGTCGATCCGCTGGGACGGACCCGGCGAGTGACCACCCGTCGCATGCGCTGAAGCGCGACGAGCGCCGCCAGCAGCGCGCCGATCGCCGCCGCGCGCGCCGCCGGCGCCGCGCCGATCCGCCCGCAGCCGGCCTGCACCTCGATCGTGACCGGATTGTCGAACAGCCCCTCGAACACCACCGGCAGCAGCGTCAGCTCGTCGCGGTAGGCGGCGGCCATCGCGATCGTGGTGCGGTTCACGCCCGCGCAGAACAGGCCGCCGTAGACCCACGGCAGCTCGTCGCCCTGGCCGTCGCTCGACTGGTTGACCTTGATGGACGGGGCGGGGTCGCAGTAGGTCGCGCCGCCGTTGCCCGCGCAGGCGCGGTCGACCTGGTACGTGGTGATGACGTGGTCGGGCGGGTTGATGCCCCAGTCCTGCGTCGTGGTCGCGACGTCGGGATAGCCCGGCTGCGCCGCGCTCGGTCCGTCGAAGAGCCAGCTCCTGCAGAGCCACAGCGAGTTGCGCAGCGTGCTCAGCGTCCCGCGCAGGATCCGGTCCTGGCCGTCGTTCTGCTTCTGCAGCAGCAGGCCGGCGTCCATCACGTCGTAGTCGGTGGAGTAGGAGAGCGGTCCCCACGGGCCGCAGTAGAGGGTGGTCTTGTCGGTGGGGTTCACGCCCGCGGTGCCGGCGACGTATTCGCAGATGAGCAGCCGGCTGGTGGTCGTGAGGCCGCCGGGCCCGACGATCGCCTGGGGCGGGTTGAGGTCGAGGCTCCACTTCCCGGTGGCGTCGACCGCCACGGCGCTGGCGATGTTGATCGGCGTGTTGTTGCCCTTGGTGAGCCACACGCTGAGCTTCTTGCCCGCGGCGGGCTTCGCGTAGCCGAAGAGGTAGGTGAGGTTGTTGCCGCTGCCGGACGAGACGCCGGCGGTGTCGCCGCTCAGCTTGAACTGCACGGCGTAGGTCGGGCCGTTGTAGATGCCGTTGGTCACGCCGGTGGGCGCGGGATCGGCCGGGTCCCAGTACGCAGTGGTGCCGGTGGTCACGGCGTGGGCGGCGAGCGGCGCGCTCAGCGCGAGCGCGAGCGCCGCGCGCCAGAGCCAGGCGAAGATCGTGGTGGACATCGCATCCTCCGGAGGGATCGCCCGCGCGGACGCGGCCTGGCGCGACGTGCGCCGGGCGCGTGGCGAGCTCGACGGCACCGCCGCGGTGCGAGGCGCGTGCCCCGGCGCGGCGCGGCTTTCCCGAGGCGAATCGCGGTGACGTCGCCGCGCCGGTGTCTCGGCTGGCTCGCCGGTGAGACGCACGCGCCCCGTGGCGACGGGACGCGCGAGACGATCGAGACACGGCGCGCGTGCGCGGACTACGATCCTCCCTCATGCGAACGGGTCACCGCACGGTTCGGGCGCGGAGCGTCGCCTGGAGCACGCTGGCGCTCGCCCTCGCCGCCGGCGCCGCGCTCACCGGCTGCGGATCGTCGGGCGGCTCGCTGCCGAGCGGACCCGTCGAGCTCGGCTCGTTCCGGGTCGAGGTGAGCGGCGGCGACGCCGCGAGCGCCACGCCGCCCCTGCTTCGCATCACGTCGGTGGCCGAACCCGGCCACGTCGTGTGGGAGTCGGCCGCGGGGCGGCCGTTCGTCGAGGCCGCCGTCGCGGAGGTCTCGATCGCCGAGGAGCGCGGCTCGTTCGAGGTCGACCCGCGGGTCACCGCGCGCTGCGACTCCCAGACCGTGAGCGCGGCGAGCCGCGACGGCGACGCGCTGGTGGTCCGCGGCGCGCTCGCCGGCACCGGCTGCGCCGCGCGCTACACGCTGCGCCTCGAGCCGCTGCCCGAGCCCCTCGGCGCGCCGGCCGACGGCGGCGGCACCCTCGGCTTCACCCTCGACGTCCAGGGAGAGGGCGTGAACCTGGTGACGTGGCGCGCCGCCTCCGACGCCGACGAGCGCTTCCTCGGCCTCGGCGAGCAGTTCACGTACCTCGACCTCAAGGGCCAGCGGGTGCCGATCCTGGTCGAGGAACAAGGCATCGGCCGCGGCGCGCAGCCGCTCGCCGCGCTCGTGAACCTGGTCTCGCCCGGCTCGGGCGGCGGGCCGCTCTCGACCTACGCCGCGGTGCCGTTCTGGATCACGTCGCGGCTGCGCGCGAGCTACCTCACCAACACCGAGGTGGCGTTCGTCGACCTCACCGCGGACGACGAGGCCACCGTCGAGCTCCTCGGCACCCGGCTCGACGGCGCGATCCTCGACGTGCGCGCGCCGAAGCAGGCGATCGAGCGCTTCACGCGCCACGCGGGCCGCATGGCGCCGCTGCCCGAGTGGCTGGGCGCCGGCGCCGTCCTCGGCGTGCAAGGCGGCACCGACGTGGTGCGCGCCAAGCTCGAGCGGGTGCGCGCCTTCGACGTGCCGGTCGCGGCGTTCTGGCTCCAGGACTGGGAAGGCCAGCGCCAGACCCTGATCGGCCAGCAGCTGTGGTGGAACTGGGTCCTCGACCGCGAGCGCTATCCGGGCTGGGAGCAGCTCGTCGCCGACCTCGCCGCGAGCGGCATCCGCGTGATGACGTACGTGAACCCGTTCCTGGTGGACGTGGCCGAGCGCGGCGCCGCCACCCGCAACCTGTTCCGCGAGGCCGTCGACGGCGGCTACCTGGTGAAGAACGCCGACGGCGCGCCCTACCTGATCCCCAACACCAGCTTCAGCGCCGGCCTCCTCGACCTCACCAACCCCGCCACCCGCTCCTGGTTCGCCGACGTGTTGCGCGACGAGGTGCTCGGCGTGGGCGCCTCCGGCTGGATGCTCGACTTCGGCGAGGCGCTGCCGTTCGACGCCGTGCTCGCCTCGGGCGAGTCCCCGGCCACCGCCCACAACCGTTACCCCGAGGACTGGGCCGAGCTCACCCGCCAGGCGGTCGCGGACGCGGGACGCGGCGACGACGTGGTGTTCTTCACCCGCAGCGGCTTCACCCGCAGCCCCTCCAAGACCCGGCTCATGTGGCTCGGCGACCAGCTCGTGACCTTCGACGGGAGCGACGGCCTCGCCTCGGCGGTGAAGGGGCTGCTCTCGGGCGGGCTCTCGGGCTTCGCCCTCGATCACGGCGACGTCGGCGGCTACACCTCGGTGAGCATCCTCGGCGTCACGCGCTCGAAGAAGCTCTTGCTGCGCTGGATGGAGCTCGGCGCCTTCCAGCCGGTGTTCCGCACCCACGAGGGCAACCAGCCCGCCGCCAACGTCCAGTTCGACGCCGACGACGAGACCCTCGCGCAGCTCGCGCGCTGCACCAAGGTCTTCCGGGCGCTCGGCTTCTACCGCCGCGCGCTGATGGACGAGGCGGCGGCGAGCGGCGCGCCGCTGCTGCGCCACCCGTGGCTCGAGTTCCCCGACGACGCCGCGACCCTCGCGCTCACTGACCACCTGATGCTGGGCTCGGAGATCCTGGTGGTGCCGGTCACCCACCCGGGCGCGGCGAGCGTCGCCGTGTACCTGCCGGCGGGGCGGTGGGTACACGTGTGGAGCGGCCGCGTCCTCGGCGATGCGGGGCGGGGCACGCGAGTGACCGTGGACGCGCCGATCGGCGAGCCGGCGATGTTCCATCGCGAGGGATCCGAGGTGGGCGCCACCTTCGTCGCCAACTTGCGCGCCGCCGGGCTCCTCTCCGCCACGCGCCGGTGAACCGATCGGTGCTCCGCGGCGAAACCCGGAGCGCCATGCCCCCCGCCGCCTCGAAGACCCGCTCGCGCCGCTCGCGCGCGCCCCTCGACGTGGGCGTGGTGGGCGGCGGCATCGCCGGGCTCACCGCCGCGCTCGCGCTCGCGCGGCGCGGCCGCCGGGTCGCGCTCTTCGAGGCCAAGCGCTATCCGTTCCACCGCCTGTGCGGCGAGTTCCTGTCGCCCGAGTTCGAGGCGCTCTCGGCCACCGTCGGGTTCGACGTGCGCCCGCTCGCCGCGATCGCGGCGCGCATGCGCCGCACCCGCTTCACGGCGCCGTGGGGCCGGCCCTTCGAGGACGCGCTTCCCGGCACCGCGCTCGGCGTGAGCCGCTACGCGCTCGACGCCGAGCTGGCCGCGCAGGCGCGCGCCGCCGGGGTCGAGCTCCACGAGGGCGCGAAGGTCCGCCAGGTGCGTGGCACGGGCGGCGACGGCGTCGCCTCGATCACCACCGACGACGGCGAGGTCGAGTGCCGGCGGGTGCTGCTCGCGACCGGCAAGCTGCGCACCGAGTGGCGGCGGCTGGTCGCCGAGGGCGGACCGGTCGAAGCCCAGCAAGGCCCGCTCATGGGCCTCAAGCAGCACGGCCATCTCGACGGCGTGGGCGACGTGGTCGAGATCCACACCTTCCCGGGCGGGTACTGCGGCGTGAACCCCATCGAGGGCGGGCGCATGAACGTGTGCCTGATCGCCCGCACCGCGGTGTTCAAGCCGCACCGCACGCCGGAGCGGTTCCTCGAGTGGATCGCCACCCAGAACCGCCACCTCGGCGCGCGGCTCGCGGCGTTCCGGGCGCTCGACGAGCCGGTGCTGGCGGTGCAGAGCCACTTCGACACCGGCCCCGTGGACGACGCGCTGCGGCCCCGCGATGCGCTGCTCGCCGGCGACGCCAGCGGCATGGTGTCGCCGCTCGCGGGCGAGGGGATGTGCCTCGCGCTGCGCGGGGGGCGCGCCGCGGCGGTGCTCCTCGACGCGCACCTCGCGGGCCGCATCGGCTGGGACGAGGTGCTGCGGCTCGCGCGCGCGAGCGAGCACGCCGACAAAGCGGGGCTGATGCGCCTCGGCAAGGTGATGGAGGCGGCGCTCTTCCGGCCGGCGCTGGCGGCGCCGGCCATCAGCGTGCTCTCGGTCGTGGGTCCGCTCAGGCGCGCGGCGATCGTCGGCACGCGCAAGCTCTCGCCCGCGCTGCCCGAGGCGCTGCGGCGCCTCGCGCCGGCGGGGGAGGGGGAGGCGGCATGAGCGGCGAGAGCGACGCGGTGGCGGGCGGTGAGCTCTCCGCCTGGCGCACCTGCCTGGTGCACATGCGGCTCGCGTTCAGCCTGTTCCTGCTGCCGGTCTACCTGCTCGACGTGTGCGCCTTCGTGGGGCGCCTGACGTGGCCGGTGGTGGTGGTCGCCGTGCTCATCCACGTGTTCCTCTACACCGGCTCGAACGCCTACAACTCGTACTACGACGAGGACGAGGGGCCGATCGGCGGGCTCGAGAAGCCGCCGCAGGTGGTCGCGGCGCTGCTGCCGTTCAGCGTCGCGCTGAAGGTGGTGTCGGTCGTCGGCAGCTTCTGGGTCGACCGCTGGGTGGGCGTGCTGATGCTCGCCTTCGCGCTCATGTCGGCGGCGTATTCGTACCCGGGGACGCGCTGGAAGGGGCGTCCGTTCGCGTCGCTGGCGACGGTCTTCCTGGGGCAGGGCGTGATCGTCGGGCTGATCGCGGCGCGGCTCGGCGGCGCGGCGGTGGGGAGCTGGTCGGTGGCGCAGACCGGCATCGTCCTCGGCACCAGCCTCACGATCCTGGGCTTCTACATGTTCAGCCACAGCTACCAGGGCGACGAGGACCGCGACCGCGGCGACCGCACGTTCACCGTGGTGTACGGAGCGAAGGCGAGCGTCGCGTGGGGGCTGAGGCTTCAGAGCGCGGGCTTCGGCGCGCTGTTCGCGGGGCTCACGGGGAGCGCGCTCGCCGCCGTGGTGGTGCCGGTGATCGCCGCGCTCGGCGCCAGCGCAGCGATCCCGCGCGCCCAGGACGAGCTCCTCGCCGGCGACGTCATCGCCACCTTCCGCCGCCTGATGAAGCTCAACTGGTTCGTGTCGAGCGCGCTCAACGCGAGCGCGATCGGCTACCTCGCGTATCACTCGCTGCGCTGATTTCGCCGCGCGATTCCGCGCCGGATTCGTCCCCGCTCGGCGCGGAAATTCGCCCCGGGTGGGGCCGGAAATCCGCCCTCCAGGGGCCGTTTCGGGGCCCCAGGGGGCCGGTTTTCTTCGCAGTGCGCGCGAAAACGGCCGTGTGGAGCTTTAGCTTTACAAATTTGTAGAGCAGATGCTTTACGATTTTGTAAAGCAAGTGCTTTACAGACGGGCCTGGACCGGCACCCGGCGACCTCAGCGGGGTGCTGCGCCGGCGGCCGGCGGGGCCGCCTCGAAGCTCATCGGCGGCGTCGGACGGACCTCGCGGTGGCCGAGCGTCCAGCCGTAGACGAGCGCGCACAGCCAGAACGCCATCAGCGTGTTGATGGCGAGCGCGGTGGGGAAGAAGCTGCCGGGCGCGATCACGCGCCGCACCCGCCGGGTCGCGAGGTGGGTGAGCGCCGCCACCGCCGCGCCCGCCGCGGCCGCGACCGCGAGCCGTCCGTACCAGTCCATGGCCGGCTGCGCGGGCGTGGGCCAGTGGGTCAGGACCGCCCACTGGCGAGCGAGCGGGTCGTACCACGGCACCGGGCGGGGGTTGAGCGACAGGCCCGTGAACGTGAGGCAGAAGACGATCGATCCGAAGGCGGCGGTGATCGCACGGCGCGCGGTGGGGGTGAGGGCGCTCGCGCTCATGGCGCCCGCTCCACCACCAGCACCAGGCCGGAGACGACGCTGAACCACACCACCGCGGCGATCGACAGCCCGAAGCCGACGTAGAGCGGCCGCCACGCGGCGTCGGCGCGCGGGTCGATCACCCGGCTCAGCCACGCGTAGCCGAGCATCAGCGGCAGCGCGAGCGCCGCCAGGTTCTCCTTGATGTCGAACAGGTTCGACGCCCACGGCGCGTGGCGGTCGAAGACCGCGGCCCGCACGTAGATCCGGTACGCGGGGTAGACGAGGGAGCCGAGCAGGAACGTCACCGCGTAGGCGACGAGCTGGATGCGGACGTAGAGCTTCTCGAGCTTCACGCGCCCGAATCGCCCGCGCAGGTAGCCGACCAGCAGGATCGCGCCGTGGGTCGTGGAGCCGATCAGCACGATCGCCGCCAGCGCGTGCAGCACCAGCAGCGGCGTCGAGAGCCCCTCGAGGAAGATCACGCCAGCGCGCGGGACCGGCGCGTACGGCAAGGCGACCGATGGTTCCATGGGGTCCTCTCGATGCGGCGGACGGCCGGGTCCGCACCATAGCGCGGCGAGCCGCGGCCGCGATCGGGCACCGCGATGTACCCG
>CAYMQR010000074.1:0-13677 GCA_964392195.1 uncultured bacterium
CGCGCGCCTCGGAGTCAAGGCCACGGCCTCTCCCGAGCTCGAGGCCCAGCTACGCCTCGCCACAGGCGATCCCGGTGACCCGATCTCCGAGATGCAGACCATGAGCGAGCTCTTCACCCGCAAGCCGGTGAACCTCGACCTCGCCTACGTCTCGTTCAAGCCGAGCACGAGCTTCGGCTGGAGCCGGCCGTGGCTCACGCTGCTGGGCGGCAAGTTCACCAACCCGGTGTGGAAGCCGCGCGCCAACTTCGGCTCCGAGATCGTCTTCGACGAGGACCTCGCACCCGAGGGCTTCCAGCAGATCGTGAGCCTCGCCGACGCCAAGGACGGGCTGCTGCGCAAGGCCGAGGTGCAGGCGTTCCAGTGGAGCGCCAAGGAGATCGCGAGCGCGGGCGACTCGTGGATCTTCGGCGGGCAGGGGAGCGTGACGCTCGGGCTCGGGTCCGCGGTGACGGTGAGCGCGTCGTTCGCCGACTACTACTTCTCCTCGCCCGAGCGGATCGCGCAGGAGTTCAACAGCAACTCGAAGATCAACCTCACCAACTCGCTGGTGCTGAAGGACGGCACGGTGGTGAAGGGCGGCACGCCGTACAAGGCGCCCACCGACAAGCCCAACCCGGTGCAGGACTTCCTCTACGGCTTCAACGTCCTCAACCCGGCGCTCCAGGTGGGCGTGGACACGGGGGCGGCGTCGTGGCCGGTGGCGGTGTTCGCCGACTTCGCGCACAACACCGAGGCCTCGGACGGGAACGCCGACGCCGTGGGCTTCGGCGTCTCGGTCGGTCAGACCAAGAAGCCGGGGGAGCTGGCGGTGGGCGCGGGCTGGCAGCGCATCGAGACCAACGCGGTGGTGTCCTCGTTCGTCGGCAGCGACTTCGGTAAGAATGGCGGCACCAACGTGACCGGGCCGCAGGCCAAGGTCGACTGGATGCCGCTCGATCGGCTGGTGCTCACCGGGCGCAGCTTCTTCGTGAAGCAGCTCGACGTCGCCAAGGGCAAGCCCAACGACACCGTCACGCGTCTGCAGCTCGACGCCAACTACACCTTCTGATCCAGCGGATGCCCCCGGTGAGCGAAAGACCATGACGCCGGTCGCGCTCTCCCTCACCGTGGGGCTGGTCGCCACTCTGATCAGCCTGCCGCCCGGCGTGGCGGTGGCGTGGTTCCTCGAGCGTGGCCGCAGCCGCTGGCGGGGGCTTGTGCAGACCGCGGTGATGCTGCCGCTGGTGCTGCCCCCGGTGGTGACGGGCTTCCTGCTGCTGAAGGTGTTCTCGCGCCACGCGCCGCTCGGACGGCTGCTCGACGCGATCGGCTTGCCGGTGACGTTCCACTGGCTTGGCGCGGTGGTGGCGGCGGCGGTGGTCGGGTTCCCTTTACTCGTGATGAGCGTGACGCTCGCGCTCAAGGGAGTGGATCCGCGCTACGAGGTGGTGTCGCGGAGCCTCGGGCGCTCGCCGTGGCAGACGTTCTGGCGCGTGACGCTGCCCCTCACCTGGCCCGGGATCCTCGCGGGCGCGGCGCTCTCGTTCGCGCGCGGGCTCGGCGAGTTCGGCGCGACGATCGTGCTCGCCGGGCGCATCCCCGGCCGCACCGAGACGATCCCGCTCGCGGTCTACGCGCGCCTCGACGCGCCCGGCGGCGAGGCGAAGGTGGTCGGGCTGGTGGTGGCCTCGGTCGCGCTGTGCGTGAGCTGTGTCGCGCTCGCGCGCTGGCTCGACACCAAGCACCGGCGCCGGCTCGAGCTGCTCCGATGAAGCTCGCCGCCGAGGTGCGCGTGACGCGGGCGAGCGGCTTCTCGGTGGACGCGCGCATCGCGTGCGAGGCGGCGGTGCTCGGGCTGGTGGGGCCGAGCGGCAGCGGCAAGAGCACCATCCTCGACGCCATCGCCGGGATCGAGCCCGGCGCTCGCGTGGTGGTCGACGGCGACGACTGGTCGTCGCGCCCGCTCGAGCACCGCGCGGTCGGCTACGTCACGCAGGACGCGCTGCTCTTCCCGCACCTGAGCGTGCGCGCGAACCTCGCCTTCAGCCCGCGCGCGGGCGCCATCGAGGACGTGGCTTCGGCGCTCGGCATCTCGCACCTCCTCGAGCGCATGCCGCGCCACCTGAGCGGCGGCGAGGCGCGCCGCGTGGCCCTCGCTCGCGCGCTGGTGAGCCGGCCCAAGCTGCTGCTCCTCGACGAGCCGTTCGCGGGTCTCGACGAGGCGAGCCGCCGCGACGCGATCTCGCTCCTCGACACCGTGCGCCGCCGCTTCGGTGTCCCCGCGATCCTCGTGAGCCACCTCGCCGACGAGGTGATCGGCCTCACCGACTGGGTGGTGCGGCTCGACGCGGGGCGAGTCGTGGCGGAGGGGCCGGGGCCGAGCGTGCTGCGCGCCGGCGAGCTCCACGTCGACAACTACTTCACCGCCGAGGTGATCGGCGCGGGGCGGGTGCGCTGCGGCGGCGTCGAGCTGATGGCGCCGATCCCCGACGGCGCGAGCGGCTCGGTACGGCTCGCGTGTTACGCCCACGACGTGCTGCTCGCGTCGGACTTCGTGCCGGGGCTCTCGGCGCGGAACGCGTTCCGCGCCCGTGTCGCCAAGGTGGAGGCGAGCGGACGGACCGCGCTGGTGTCGCTCGAGCCGGTGGGGCTCAGGGCGCTGGTCACGGAAGAGGCGGTGTTCGTGCTCGGGCTCGCGCCCGGCGAGGAAGTGGTGGCGATCGTGAAGGCCACCTCGATCGCGTACCTCGGCGCGGGGTAGCGGCGCCGGGGTTCCATCCCCGCCCGATCGTCTGGGCTGCGTCCGCGGTACCGGTCGCCGAGCGAGAAATCGGGCGAGCTGGCGCTCGCCCCTACGCACCCACGGGCCCCGCCGCGGGTCGTCGCGAGCGACCGCGGCGCTCGACCGATCGTGCGCCGCCAGCGCCGTGGAGGGCCGCGCTCCGTCGCGGCCGGGACCCCGATCGCCGTCCGGGCGACGCAGCGCCCGCGCTCCACGGACCTCGTGGGGGCGGGGCCCATCCCCGCCCGCCGCGGAGGTCAGCCGCCGCCGGTTCGTGCGGTGCCGAGCCAGCCGCGCTGGATGAGCGCGTCGGCGACCAGCTCGGCGATCACGCCGTTGCCGAAGCGATTGAAGTGCTCGCCGCGTGGCGAGAGACAGAGCTGGTCGTGGAGCAGCCTGCGCTCGCGCAGCACCGGGAACACGTCGAGCACGTCCACTCCGGCGCGCGCGAGCGGCGCCGGCAGCCACTCGGGGTCGACGCCCTTGGCGTAGCCGTCCTCGGTGAGCCCGTAGGTGCTCGGGCTCACGATCACGAGGGTGCGCGCGCCGAGCGCGGTGGCGCGCTCGACGACGCGCTTCACCAGCGCGACCGAGACCGCGGCGGCGTCCACGCCGCCCGGCAGGTGCGAGCGGGGCGGGTCCGCGCCGAGCTCGTCGATGCGCGCGATCCCGAGGCTCGCCAGCGTGCGCGCCAGGTCGAAGCTCGCCTGCGAGCGCGCCACCAGCACCCGCACGATCGCCGAGTGCCGCCACGCGCCGCGCGCCGCGACCGCGAAGTAGACGCCCTTGTGCTGGAGCATGCGCGGCACCGCCGGCGTGGTGGCGAGCTCGCGCGGCGCGCCGCCGGGTCCGAGGACGTCCTCGTAGCTCGGCCGCGGATACCCGTACTCGAAGCCGAGCAGATTGTTGAACCAGTCGTTGCGGTAATAGAAGAGCACCACGACGTCGGGCTGGAGCGGGGTGCCGATGCGGTCGAGCCACAACAGCTCCTGCACCGTGCCGTAGCCCGAGACGCCGCCGTTCACGACCTCGATCGAAGGCACCGCGCCACCGGTGCCGCCGCCGGCCCGCTCGCGCAGCTTCTCCTCGAGCTGTACCGGGAAGGTGTCGCGCTGCGCCGCGCCCCAGCCCCACGTGAAGCTGTCGCCGAGGGCGAGGACGCGCAGCGTGCCGGGCGGCTTGGGCGTCGCCACCTCGGGTCCGCGCATGCCGAGCGCGTTGGTCTCGACCGTCTCGCCGTGGCAGGTGTCGGTCGAGCGCGCGACGTTCTTCCAGCCCAGCACCGGGTCGAACGCGAGCCGGCACTCGGTGCCGCCGATGCGCAGCAGGGTGCGGTCGAGCGGCACTCCCGCGGCGAGCGCGGCGCGGAACGCGAAGTCCGCGAGCAGCGACGCCACCAGCGCCGCGAGCGTCAGCGCCAGCACGGCGGCCGCCGCGCGGCGGGATCGATCGCGAGCGCGCACGCTGCTGCTCACCGCCCGCGCGCGCCCGTCACTGGTGGCGGTTCGACATCGGCTCGAGGCGGTCTTCCTCGCTCGGCCGGCGGGCGCCGCCGCTCTCGTCGTCGTCCGATCCCCAGGTGAACGCGAGCGCCACGTAGGTGTCGACGGTGGGCGAGGCCTCGGTGAGCCCGAAGAGCGCGGCGAGGTTGAGGTGGATGTCGTCGGTGATGCGCCACTGCGCGCTCGGGCCGAGCGTGGCGAGGATCTCCTCCTCCTCCTCGATCTCGCCGTCAGCCTCCTCCTCTTCCTCCTCCTCGGCGGTGATCTTGGTCTCGACGCCGAGGCCGAGCTTGCGGTCGAGGACCGAGTAGCTGACCGCCGCGCTGCCCGCGATCTCGGTCTCGCGCTCGCCGCCGGTCTCCTGCTCGTACGCGAAGTTGGCGCCCCAGTGCCAGCGCGGCGCGAGCTCGTCGCCGACGAGCAGCTTGGCCTCCCACTCGTCGGGCTCGCCGACCCCGATCGTGTACTCGAAGAGCACCGTCGGGTTGAGAGGGATCACGCCCCACTCGGCGAGCGCGACGCTGCCCTCGATCGAGTGACCGACGATGTCGAAGCTCTCCCCCTCGCTCGCGCTCTCGCGGATCACGTAGTCGATCTGGGTGTGCCACGGGAGCCCGATCTCGAACTCCTGGCGCACCGCGTGGCTCACCTCGCCCTCCTCGGCGACCGACGCGTCCCAGCCCGCCTCCGCCGAGAACTCCCACGGCGCGAGCAGGTAGATCTCGACCTCCGAGAAGCGGTGCTGGGTGGTCCAGTCGGGCTGGCGGTTGGGGCCGACGAGAGTCTCCTCGTCGAGCGGCCGGGCCGTGACGGTGTGCTGCTCGGTGCCGACCGGCTGGCCGGCGGGAGGCTCGGTGGTCTGCGCCAACGCGGACACCGCGAGTCCCGTGACGAACGTCGTGACGCCAAGCAGTCGGATGATGGCGTGCAAGGGATTCCTCCGCGCGAGGTCCGTGCTTCTAGCTAGCCCGGTCGTGGAGCGGCAACCGCACGCGGTCTCGGAGTGTCCGTGTGCTCTTGGATGGCGACCGCGCGGGTGTAACGTCGCGTTCGACGAGGCCATGTTGGCCTCGAAGGGGGTGATGTGATGACGGCGTTCAACGTGGTGCGATTTCGCGTGAAGCCCGGGAACGAGCAGCGGTTCGTCGACGCACACCGGTCCATGCGGCCGGGCTTCAAGGGCTTCCTCGGCGGCAGCTTGGTCAAGACCGGCGACCGGACGTTCTGCCTGGTCGCCGAGTGGCGGAACCACGACGCGATCGTGAAGGCGCGCCCCGAGATGATCGGCATGCTCGACACGGTCCGCGGGATGCTGGAGGACCTCGGCGGCGGGCTCGGCGTGACCGATCCGGTCTCGGGGACGGTCGCCACGCGGCTCACGGTCGCCAAGCCCAAGGCGAAATCCAAAGCGAGGGCGATATCCAAGGCGAAGGCCAAACCGGTCGCCAAGAAGAAGGCCCCGACCAAGAAGCGCCGCTGATCGGCTGGAGGGGGCGACGACGAAGCGTCGACCCTCCAGGCGACCCCGCCGATCACCCGGCGGAGTGGTCGAACATCACCTTGATCGCGCCCGTCGACTTGTCGAGGGTCGTGTCTACGGCCTTGCGCCATTCGCGAAGCGGGAAGCGGTGGGTGACGAGCCCATCCACCGTGAGCGCGCCGCGCCCGAGGAGGTCGATCACGGCGTCGTAGGTCCGCACCGCGCCGTCCTGCCAGCGCTCGCAGCCGTGGGCGTAGATGCCGGTGAGGTCGATCTCCTGGTGCCAGATCGGGTTCAAATCGACCTTCTGGCGCGAGAGCTCGAAGCCCACCATCACCACCGAGCCGCCCGCGCGGGTCCAGCGCAGCGAGTCCTGGATCGTCGCGGCCGAGCCGATCGAGTCGTAGACCACGTCGTAGCCGCCGAGCAGCGTGCGGTTGCCGAACAGGCCGGTGTAGAGCTTGGCGCCTGTGATCCGCTGCGTGGCGGCGTAGACGTCCTCGCCGCGGATGATCTCGTCGGCGCCGAGGCGCTTGGCGGCCTCCGCCTGGTGCGCGTGGCGCGCCGCGGCCGTGAGGTGGCAGCGCGGCGACACCGCCCGCACCGCCTGCAGCACGCACAGACCCACGATCCCGCAGCCGACGACCAGTGCCTTCTGGCCGGGCGCGGGAGTGCGCTTGAACGCCGCGTGCAGCCCGGTCGAGAGCGGCTCGACCATCATCGCCTGCTCCGCCGTGAGGCTCTCCGGCACCGGGTAGATCTCGGTCTCGTGGGCGGTGTAGCCGTCGCTGAAGCCGCCGCCCACGCCGCGCGGGCCGACGCCCGCCGAGGCGTTCTCGCAGCGCGTGTAGTTCTGCGCGGCGCAGTGCGCGCAGATCGGCTCGATCTCCTGGCTCAGGCAGGTGGCGCCCTGGAAGCGCGTGTCCATGACCACGCGGTCGCCGCGCTTCACCCGGGTCACGCCGGGGCCGGCCTCGACCACCTCGCCGACGGTCTCGTGGCCCAGGTAGATGCGCTGGTAACCGGGCAGCGCCACCGGTGACACGTCCGGATCGGCCTCGACGAACAGCAGGCTCACGTCGCTGGCGCAGATGCCGCACAGGTGGTTCCTGACCCGGACCCAGCGCGGGCCTGGTAACGGCGGCTCGGGGATCTCCTTGAAGTGGGATGGGGAGATCGCGCTGAACGCGACGCCTGGCCACACGGGGCGCAGCGCCTTCACCACCAGCGCGCGCGGGATGTCCTTGTCGACGTAGATCGTGCGCATGCGCAAGGACTACCACAGCCGCGCACGGGCGCGGCGGTGAGCCGCGTTACGGACGCACGCGAGACGGCGCGATCCCGAGCGAGACGGACGCGCGTACGCCGATCGATCCCGATCCCGGGCGGCCTCACGGCCGCCGCTACACTTTCGTGCGACGCCGGTGTTCGATCGGTACCGCCGGTGTAGGGGCGAGCGTCAGCTCGCCCGATTTCACGATCGTCGATCGGCGCCGAGGTCGTAGCCCCGGCGATCCCCGCCCGCGGCCTTCAGCGATGGGGCTCGATGACGACCTTCATCGAGTTCTGGGGCTTGGCGGTGAGCAGGAAGCCGACCCCGATCTGATCGAGCGGCAGCTTGTGGGTGACGAGCTTCGCCACCGGCACGCGCTTCGAGCGGATCAGCTCGGTCGAGATCGCGAGGTCGTTGGGCGCGGCGCCGTAGGACGGCATGAGCTTGATGCCGTTGCGCCAGAAGTCGTTCACGGGAACCGGCAGGTCCACGCCCGGATCGGTGGGCGCGAAGAACATCACCGAGCCGCCCCGGTCCACCGAGCTCAGCGCCTGGGTGAACGCCGGCCGCGCGCCGGTGCACACGATCACCAGATCGGCGCCGCGCCCCTCGTTCAGCTCCTTGACCCGCGCCGGCACGTCGTCGGTGGCGCGGATCACGTGCTCGGCACCCAGCGACTTGGCCATGTCGAGGCGGAAGTCGGCGACGTCGGTGGCGAGGATGCGCGCCGCGCCGAGCGCCTTGGCGAGCATGATGTGCATGAGCCCGGAGATGCCGCTACCGAGCACCAGCACGCTGTCGCCGGGCCGCAGGTTCGCGGTCCGCTGCCCGCGCACCACGCACGCGAGCGGCTCGACGAAGGTGCCTTCCTCCCAGCTCACCTCGTCGGGCAGTTTGAAGATGCCGCGGTCGGTCTGCAGGGCCGGCACCCGCAGGTACTCGGAGAACCCGCCGGGATCGAAGTTGGTGGTGTGGAGGGTCTCGCACGCGGTGTGATCACCGCGCAGGCAGTAGCGACAGGTGTTGCAGGGCACGTGGTGCGAGACGAACACGCGGTCGCCCGGCTGGTAGCGGGTGACGCCCGCGCCCAGCTCCACGATCTCGCCCGCGATCTCGTGGCCGAGCACCAGCGGCGCCTTCTTGATGCGGTACCACTCCATGACGTCGCTGCCGCAGATGCCCGAGGCGTGGACCTTCACCAGCGCCTCGCCCGCGCCGATCTTCGGCACGGGCAGCTCCTGAACCCGGACGTCGTCGTTGCGGTAGTACATCCCGACCCGCATGGAGGCGGCCCCGCTCACTTCTTCTTGGCGGCGGCGGTCTCGTCGGCGACGGCCGCGTTGAAGACGTCCATGGTCTGCTTGACGCTCAGGCCGCCGTGGATCATCTCGGCGAGCGCCTTCATGGTGGGCACGGGGTGCGGCGCCTGCCACACGTTGCGGCCGAGGTTCACGCCGATGGCGCCCTTCGACATGCCGTCGTGGATGAACTCGAACACTTCCTGCTCGGTCTCGCACTTGGGGCCGCCCGCGATCACCACCGGCACCGGGCAGCCGTTCACGACCTTGTCGAAGCCTTCCTCGCACCAGTAGGTCTTGACGACGCGCGCGCCGAGCTCGGCGCACACCCGCGAGGCGAGGCCGAGGAAACGCGCGTCACGCTTCTCGAGCTCGCGGCCCACCGCGGTGACCGCCATGACGGGGATGCCGTAGTCCTCGCAGTCGTTCACGAGGTCGGAGAGGTTGAGCAGCGTCTGGCTCTCGTACTCGCTGCCGACGAACACCGAGATGCCCACGGCGGCGACGTTGAGGCGCAGGATCTCCTCGATGCTGGTGGTCACGCCCTCGTCCGCGAGGTCGGCGCCCACCATGGTGCTGCCGCCCGAGACGCGCAGGATGATCGGCACCTCGCAGCTCGCCGGCACCGCCGCGCGCAGCACGCCGCGGGTGCAGAAGAGCGCGTCGGCGTAGGGCAGGAGCGGCGCGATGGTCTCGCCCGGACGCTCGAGGCAGCGGGTCGGGCCCTGGAAGTAACCGTGGTCGATCGGCAGGAAGTAGCACTTGCCGTCCGGCTTGATCATGCGGGCCATGCGGTTGGCCATACCCCAATCCATCGTCGTCCTCCTGTGTGCTTGGAATCGAAGGGAAAGTTCCGGGCGTGACTTCCCGCTTACTTGGGATACGCCTGGCGGAACGGGTGCACGGAATACGAGGCGAAGACGCCGCCCACCACGAACGGGTCGTGGGCCATGAGCTTCTTGGCGGCGTCGAGGCTGTCGGCGTCGAGCACGATCACGGCGCCCACCGAGGTGCTGTTGGCGTCGTCGCGGATCGGGCCCGCGAACGCGATGCGGCCCTCGGCGTCGAGCTTGTCGAGCGCGGCGACGTGCGCGGCGCGGTACTGATCTCGCTTCGCCGTGCCGTCCGGCCCGTCGTGACCGATGAACACGAATAGCGCCACGGGGCCTCCTCGCTCGTGGAAACGGCTGGCGGCTCGATCGAAGCGTCGGGCCGCGCGCGGTTGGAAAACCAACTGAGGGAACGGAAAACGAGCCTATCGCGGGGCTTCCGGGCCAGCAAGGCGCGGGCGGGTCACGCGAGGGCGTCGGCGCCGGTCTCGCGGCCGCGGATCGCCCCCAGCCAGGAGCGCGCCTCGGCGAGCGCGTCGCCGGAGCCGAGCTCGCTCCCCGAGGCGGTGATCCTCGAGAAAGCCTCGTCACCCAGTGCCACACGAGTGCGGAGGATCCACGGCGCGAGAAAGAACGCGTCGGTCGGGTCAGGGCGCCCACCGGAACGCCGCCGGCCCGCCTCGGAGGCACCGTGGAGGCGCGCGGCGATCCGCCACTCGCCGCGCGCGGCGGCGAGGCCGGCGCACACGTCGATGGCCACCTGCCCGCTGCTGCGAAGGCCGAACTGATCGGAGATGCGCAGCGCCTCGTCGAGCGCCGCGCGGGCGCGGTCGAGCGCGTTCCGCCCCACGTACGACATCGCGAGATTGAGGCTCGCGACCGCCACCCGGCTCCAATCCCCGGCGTCCCGTCCCACCTGCAGCGACTCCTCGTAGAGCGGCTCGGCGGCGTCGAGCTCCCCGGCCTCGCGGTGGAGCTCGGCCAGGGTGGTGAGGGCGTGGGAGAGCTGTGCGTGGTCGCCGAGCCGTCGAGCGAGCGCGATCCCCTCGTGGAAGCAGCGAGACGCTCCGTTCCGGTCACCCCTCACCTGCAGGTGGCACCCCATGTAGCGGGCCGCGGTCGCCAGGCAGCCGAGGTCGCCGGTCTCGCCTGCGATCTCCGAGCCCGCGCGAGTCGACTCCTCCGACTCGGGGTAGCGGCCGAGGTTCCAGTACAGCCGCGCGAGCAGGAAGAGCGCCTGGGCTCGTCGCACGGATCGTTCCTCGGCACCCGGCCGGGAGAGCGCCTGGACCGTCATCCGATGTCCCTGCTCGAGGTGTAGCTGCGTGAACAACCAGCCCTCGAGCGCGACCACCAGGCGGAGGCCGCGCACCGCACGATCCGCGCACCCGTCGCACGACGCGTGGGCGGCGAGCAGGTTCTCGTGCTCCGCGTCGAGCTCGCGCAGAGCGCCCAGGCCACCCGCGTGGATCCTCTCGGCCGCATTCTCCGCGAGCGTCACGTAGTGGTCGAGGTGACGGTCGCGCACCTCGCCTTCCTCGCCGGCGCTACGCAGCCGCTCCAGCGCGTACTGGCGGATCGTCTCGAGGAGCGAGTAGCGAGCGCCTTCCGCCTCCAGCGTCACCAGCGAACGGTCGACCAGGCTGGTGAGCAGGTCGAGGACGTCGGCAGGGCCGAGGCCGGCGCCTGCGCACACCGCCTCCGCGGCCTCGAGCGTGAAGCCGCCAGCGAACACGGCGAGTCGCCGCAGGAGCACGCGCTCCGGCTCGGTCAGGAGGTCGTGGCTCCAGTCGATCAGCGCGCGCAGGGTCTGCTGCCGCGGTAGCGCCGTGCGGTCGCCGCGGGAGAGAAGACGGAAACGATCGTCGAGCCGCTCCGCGATCTTCTCGATGGGGAGGCTCGAGACGCGCGCGGCCGCCAGCTCGATCGCCAGCGGGATTCCGTCGAGCCGCCGGCAGATCTCGGCGACGATCGCGGTGTTGGCGTCGATGAGCGTGAAGGACGACGAGGCGTTGGCAGCACGGTCCGCGAACAGCCGCACCGCCTCGGAACGAGCGAGCTCGTTCGCGGGCGCGCCCTCGCGCGGCTCGGGCATGCCGAGCGAGGGGACGCGGTAGGCGGATTCACCCGCGACGCGCAACGGCTCGCGGCTGGTCGCGAGTACCCGCGAGCGCGGGCTCGCCTTGAGCAGCGTCGCGACCAGCTCGGCCGAGGTGTCGAGCAGGTGCTCGCAGTTGTCCACCACGATGAGACGTTCCTCGCCGGCGAGCCTGGCGGTCACCGCTTCGAGCACCGGTCGGCCGGGCACCTCGGGGACGCCGACCGCCGAGGCCACGGCCTGCGGCACCTGGCGCTGGTCGGTGATCGGCGCCAGCTCGACCAGCCACACGCCGTGCGCGAAACGATCGGCGAGCTCGCTCCCGACCTGGACGGCGAGGCGGGTCTTGCCGGCGCCGCCCGCGCCCGTGAGCGTCACCAGGCGCGAGCGCGTGAGGGCGCCCGCGATCTCGGCGATCGACTGCTCTCGTCCGACGAATCGCGTGAGCTGGATGGGCAGGTTGTTGGGGAGAGCGTCGAGGGTCTTGAGCGGCGGGAAATCCCGCAGCAGCCCTGCCGCCACCGCCTGACGAACGTGCTCGGGGCGGTTGAGGTCGCGCAGCCGTCGCTCGCCGAGATCGACCAGCGTCACGCCGGTCGGCAGCCGGTCGGACACGAGCTCGCAGGTCGCCTGCGAGAGCAGCACCTGGCCGCCGTGGCCGGCGCTCATGAGGCGCGCGACGCGGTTGAGGATGGGGCCGACGTAGTCGTCGCCGCGCTCCTCGGTCTCACCGGTGTGGAGCGCCATGCGCACGCGGACCTCGCCGGGATCGCCCCACGGCTCGGCGTGAAGCGCGCGCTGCGCGGCGACGGCGGCGGCGACCGCCGCGGGCGCCGAGCCGAAGGCGACCTGGAAGGCGTCGCCGATCATCTTGTACGGGTAGCCGCCGTGAGCGGCGAACGCGGCGCGCAGGATCGCCTCCTGGCGCTGGTGGGCGGTGGCCATCCACTGGGGGTGGAGCTCCCAGAGCTGGGTCGAGCCCTCGATATCGGTGAAGAGGAACGTGACCGTTCCGGTGGGGCGCTGGTTCATCGCGTGGGTCGCCTGCCTGGGGATCGGAGGGGCCCGCTACGAACGCTTCTGGTTCGCCGCCGCGAGCCAGCGGCGGGTCTCGGCGAGGGCCTCCTCGTAACCGAGCGCGCGCCCGCCCGCCTCTGCGGCGGCGAAGGCCTCGTCGCCGAGGGCGGCGCGCGTCCGCTCCACGCGCGGCGTCAGGAACGCCGCGTCGACCGGCTCACGGGTGCCACCGATCCGCAAGCGGTGCCCTTCGGAGGCGCCGTAGATCCGCGCCGCGGCGGGCCAGTCCTCGTGTGCCGCCGCGAGCGCGGCGCACACGTCGAGGGCCGGCTGCCCGAATGCCTTGAGGCCGGCGTCGGCGATCACCGCCAACGCCTCGTTCATCGTGCCGACGCCGCGCTCGAGGGATCCCCGCGCCACGTGAACCGCGCCGAGGTTGGACAGGTTGAGCGCGATGCCGATCCGGTCGCCCAGCTCGCGCGAAACGGCCAGCCCTTCCTCGTAGAGTGCCTCCGCCTGCTCCAGGTCACCGGCGGCGCGATGGAACTCGGCCATGGTGCCGACCGCGGTCGCGAGCGGACGCCGGTCCGCGAGCCCGCGGGCGAGATCGACCGCCTGCTGACCGTGCGCCCTGGCGGTCGCCTCGTCCCCACTCCAGCCGGCGAACACCGCGAGCATGCGGTGCCCGGACGACGCCAGATCCGGCGCGCCGATCTCTCCGGCGATCGCGACCGCCTCGGTGGCGAAGGGCGCTCCGTCGCCGTTGATTCCCATCCACATGCGCAGCCGCGCCAGCTCGAGGAGAGTCCGGCAGCGCAGCAGCGTGCGCGGCTCGGCGCCGGGCCGCTCGAGCGCGCGGATCGCGACCCGGTGCCCCTGCTCGAAGATCGCCCGCGCCGGCCAGTAGTCGGCGAGCGCGATCACCAGCCGGAGCCCGTCCTCGGCGTGGCCGGGCGCCTGGTCGCACCACGCGTGCGCCGCCATGAAGTTCTCGTGCTCGGCCTCGAACGACTGCCAGGCGCCGGGCTCGCCCGAGCGCAGCGAGCCCGCCGCCTGCTCGGCGCGCGCGAGGACGTAGCGCAGGTGGCGCTCGCGGACCTCGGTCTCCTCGCCGGCGGCGCGCAGCCGCTCGAGCGCGTACTCGCGGATCGTCTCGAGGAGCCGGTAGCGCTGGTCCAAAGGCTCGAGGACCACCAGCGACTTCTCGACCAGGTCGGTGAGCAGGTCGACGACGTCGAGCTCGTCGACCTCGCCGCCCGCGCACACCGCCTCCGCGGCCTCCAGCACCCAGCCTCCCGAGAACGCGGCGAGGCGCCGGAGCAGCACGCGCTCGGGCTCGCCGAGGAGGTCGTGGCTCCAGTCGATCAGCGCGCGCAGCGTCTGCTGGCGCGGCAAGAGCGCGCGATCGCCGCGCG
>CAYMQR010000075.1:0-13658 GCA_964392195.1 uncultured bacterium
CGCCCCCCCCCCGCGCGGCGCCGGCCTCTCGGGGGACCGCCGGGCCCGCGGAGGGGGGCGAGGGGGAACGCGGCGGCGTCGAGCGCGCGCGGCTCAGTCGATGTGGATCGAGAACGTGCGCTCGGCGCCGGTGCGGGTGGTGCGCTGGCGGATCTTGAGCCCGAGCTGCCAGAAGCTCGAGCCTTCCTCGTCGAGACCGACCTGGCACGACGAGTAACCGGTCGGCTGCTCGTAGTAGTTGACGTACGCGCGCTGGCGGCGGTTGCGCGGGTTGTCCTCGCCGGCGTGCTTCTGCGCGACGCAGCGCATGATCGCGATGTCGTTCCAGCTCGTGCCCATGTTGCCGCAGCTCGGCTGGTGGTTGGTCGCGTTCACGACCCGGTCCATCTCGTTGGCGATCTCGCCGTCGAGCGCGTGGAAGAGGCTGTCGCACGCAGCGACCCGCCCCTTCTCGCGGGCGCCGAGGAGCTGTGGCACGGCGACGGCGGACAGAATGCCGACCACCGCGATGACCAAAAGCAGCTCGATGAGCGTAAATCCGTTGACGCTTCGGAGGCGGGAAGGACGAGTCCGGGTCAGCGCATCATCTCGACCTGATGTTGCCGTTCGCTCAGCCATTGCCGTCCCGCCTCCAGGGCCTCGAAAGCGGCGTTTTCCCGCTCTCGCGCGAAAGGCGCGTCGTCGTTCAGGATTCCGGCCGCGATCTGCTCGCTGGTATCGATCCAGCCGTCGGCCCGGGTTCGATCACGTTCGCGCCATTGCTCGTACGCTTCTCGGTCCGGGTACCGCTTACCCGGACCCCACGGCACCTCATGCATCGCCTGTGCCGGGTCGTCGAGGGTGCTCGACTGGAGATAGCGCAGCGCGGCGAGACCGAGCTCGAGCGCGGTGGTCGAGGGATACGTCGCGGTGGACGGGCCGAGCGCGGCGCGCGCGCTGGCGATCCGGTTCTCGAGGCGATCGGCGTTGCGAGCGCGCAGCGCGCTCAGCGCCTCCTTGGCGACCGGCAGATAACGGTCGTATGCAGGCGGGGGCCGTGAGCGCAGCGTCTGGATCGTGATGCCGACCGCGGCCGCGAGCGCGAGGGCGCTCGCGACCACCACGAGGTGCCGCCGCGACAGGGTGAGGGTCGTGCCAGCGGCGGGTCTGACCGCGGCTGCGGAGTCGGCCTCGGCGGCACCGTCCTTGTCGGCGCCGGGCGCGCGCGCCTCGGTGCCCGCGAGGCGCGACGCCATCTGCGCCACGTCGTGGAGCGCGCCGCGCAGGAAGTCGTCGCTCGGCGACTCGGCGCCGCTCACGGCGCTCGGCTCGAGGAGCGGCAGCCCCTGCAGGTTGTAGCGGAGCGAGTCGAGGAAGCGGCTCACGTCGGCGAGCGCGATCACGATCTCGTTCCAGTCGTGGACCTCGTCGGACGACGGCGCCAGGTCCTCGCGCGCGTCGTCGAACCCGGGCGGCTCCGCGTCTGCGCCGCCGCCTTGCGCACGCTCGCGCGCGAAGCTCGGCGGTGGACCGGTCAGGTCCTCGCGCGCCGCCTCGAGCACGCGCCCGGCGGCGCCGATCGCGGCGGCCTGCTCGCGGCCGAGCTCGATCAGCTTCCACTCGGCCGCCTCGAGCGCCTCGATCGCCCACATCTGCGCGGCGAGCGCCTTGCGAAGCGGCGGGTGCTCGACCCAGACGCGCCGCACGCCGCTCGCGGGTGCGAGCGCCTTGCCGTGGAAGTGGAACGCGACCCGCGCGCCGGGATCCGCCGCGACGTCCTCCGGCAAGCTACCGAGCCACCGCCACAGCCGATCCATCGCCGGCTCGGTGCTGGTGAGCGCGCTCTCGACCTCGGCGGTCTCGGGGTCGAGCGCCCACCACGACACCGGATGCCAGCCCGGATCGATCGCGGGCACCTCGACCGGCCACGCGATCGCGCCGGTCTCGTCGCTCGGCACCTCGCCGCGGTGGCGGTCGAGGAAGCGCTCGATGCGCTCCGCGGCGCCGGCGGGCGGCGTCACGAACTGCACCCCGAACCCGAGCAGCGCGCCCGCCGAGCCGCGCCGGTTGTGGTAGAGGACCGTCGCCTTGGTGCGGATCGGCTGCGGGTTCTCGTCGGAGAGCGGTGCCAGGACGCGGATGGTGGTGCCGATCGAGACCAGCTTGGTGGTCTCGAGGAACATCCCTTCGGCGCTCAGCGAGCGCACCACCGCGCGGTGGATGGTGCGGCCGTCGGCGGTGAAGCGCGCCGGAAAGGAGACGTCGATGCGGCGGTTCTTGCGCCGTTCACGACCCGGATCGGTCTGATTCATCGGCGAGGGAGCCAGCCCGCGCGAGAGGAGTCGCCAGCGATGCGCCGTGCATTGTGAGGGGAACCGGGCCGCGACTCAAGGCGAAAGACCGCCCGGGCGCCCGCACCTCCGGCGTCCGCTCCCGGGCCTGGCGGCTCAGCCCTTCGCCTCGGTGACCTCGATCATGCGCTCGAGCGAGGCGCGGGCGTGGCGCACCATCGCCGCGCGGTCGGCGTCGTCCATGCGCTCGCGCCAGCCGGTGCGCTCGTTGACGACGTCGCCGGCGAGGACGCGGTTGAGGCTCGGCGGCGTGCCCTTGCGCAGCAGGTCGAGCATCGCCACGAGGTGGGGCGGGTCGTTGCGGCTCATGGTCGCGCAGCCGCAGCCGGCCGAGCCGCGGTTGGCCTCGGGGATGTCGGCGAGGTTCACCACCTCGACGCCGCGCAGCCGCCCCTGCTCGCGGGCGTTCTTCACGAAGTGCGCCTCGGTGCCGATCGCGAGCTTGCTGCCGCCGGGCGCCTTCATGACCTCGTTCCACAGGTAGTTGGTCGAGCCGTTGCCGTCGGCGGCGGCGACCACCTCCTTGGTGCACTCGGGATGGACGAGCACGCGGTAGCCGCGCTCGCGCCAGTAGCCGACCTGCTCGGTCGAGAACACCGTGTGCACGCCGCAGAAGGCACCCCACAGGACCATCTCGGCGCGGTCGAGGCGCTCCTCGTCGGCGGCGCTCGGCACGTAGTGCATACCGTCGAGCCCGCCCGGCCAGCGGAAGATGCGGGCCGGATCGATGCCGACCTGGCGCGCGACGTTGTCGCCGAGGTGCTGGTCGGGGAGGAAGAAGATCCGTTTGCCGAGCTTGCGCGCCCAGCGCACGACCTTCTCGGCGTTCGAGCTGGTGCAGCACGCGCCGCCCGTCTGTCCCGCGAGCGCCTTCAGCCGTCCCGAGGTGTTCATGTAGGCGATGCCGAGGAGCTCGTCGCCGTAGCGCTCCACCAGGTAGTCGAAGGCGGGCAGCACCATGTGCTCCTTGGCGAGCATCTCCATGGTGCAACCGGCCTTGGGGTTGGTGATGTAGACCTCTTGGTCGGGCGCGGCGAGGATCGCGATCGCCTCGGCCATGAAGTGCACCGCCGACTCGACGAAGATCTTGGTGTCCGGGTGCAGCACCGCCTGGCGCGCGAGCAGGTAGCTGTCGGCGACGTCGCCGCCGTAGCGCTCGACGAGCTTCACGATCTCGCCGCCCATGTAGAAGTGGGCGAGCAGCATCAGCTTGGGCCCGAAGTGGTCGAGCGCGGGGCGGATGTACGAGTCCATCCACGGCAGTACCACGTCGGGGGTGCGGCTCTCGAGCGCCAGGTACTCCTCGGCGTAGGGCTTGAACTCTTCCTGGTACCAGTCGAGCGGCAGGTCCATCTGGCAGATCGGCATCCCCGGCTCGAGGACGATGCCGCTCGAGCGGATGGAGCGATCTTCGGTGACGTGCCGGGCTGCGGCGGCGTTCGCCACGGGGTCCCTCCTTCGGAGAAGGCGCGCGATCAGAGCTGATGAAAGCCGAGGCCCCGCAGCCTAACCCGCATCCTCGGGTGCGCCACGACGCGCCAGGAGCCAGTCGACGAGGGATTCGCTCGAGAGACGAGGCAGCCCGGTCCGCACGGGGACCTGGCGCTCGGCGAGGTTGGGAGTGTGTCGGGAGCGAATTTCCCGGCGCACTCCTCGGTCATCCCTGACCCCGAGGATCATCGGTGCCTGGGGGCCGGCTGGTCGGGAACGACGCGAACGACCGCTTCGTCATCGACCTGGCGTCGCTCGCCCGAGCGGCGCCACGGCAGCTCACGCGAGCGCGATGAATGTGCCGAGCGTGGCCAAGGTGTAGAACTCGAGCACGACCAGCATCGCCCAGCGCAACCTCACCAGTTGCCGGGCGAACGTCACGGGTCGGCCCGCCAGGCGATGGTGCGCGGCGATCAGCCCCACGCCGGCGAGCGCGCACACCGGGACGAGCGAGATCGGATCGTCGAGCGTCAACACGGGCTGGGCCGCGGTCAGGTAGAGCATGAAGGGTGTCGCGACGAGCGCCGACCAGAAACCGGTCAGGGCGCTGGCCATGTGGGGGCGCCCGAAGCCGAAGAAGGCCAGCAGCACGGCGGTCACCGCGATGTGATGGATCCACGCCGCCGGGCCCGGCGTGCCGCGGATACCGGGCATCAGCATGAGCATCGCGCTCCCGATCAGCACCGTGTACACGAGCATCCAGCCGGCGAAGAACGCCGTGATTCCAGCGCGGCCCGTCCGCGGCCTAAGCAGGTTCCCCACGCCGAACCCGATCGCGCCGACGCCGCTCATCAGGATGTGGACGTCGTTCTCCTGGATCCACAGCGCACAGCCGATGGTCGTGAACGACAGGCCAGCGGCGAATCGCAAGAAGGCACGCGCAAAGTGCGCGTGGCCTCGCTCGTGGCGGCGCGCCTGCTCACTCCGACTGGCGGTGGCCAGGCCGAGGATTGCGGCAGCGCCCCCGCGTAGATGGCCGATTTCGTGCGGTGTGATCGGCATGCTCGGTCGAATCTCCAGGTGAGGCCGCGCTCGGCGAGTCACCGCGCGTGAGCAACGGGCATGCCACGCCCGACCTCCACGCCGCGGTGACGCCAGGCGTGCGGGGATCGCGGCCGCTACCTCACGCGCCGACCCAGCGTGAGGAGTCGTGGCGCGCGGCGTCGCGAAGGCTCTGCCGCACGGTCGTCGCGGTCGAGGCCCATCCGGAGGCCGATGGCGCTCCGGCGAGCCCGATGGGCTCGAGACCCGCTCGCTCTACGCCCCGGAGACCTGCATCACGGCGGCGCTCAGTCCCAGCGGAACGACCAGACGCGGCTCACGAGCAACGCCGCGGCGAGCTCCCCGATCGAGCCGTGCTCGGCGAGCACCAGCTCCTCGCAGTACAGGAAGTGCTCGCGCGCCAGCGCCAGCGCCTCGGAGCGAGTACGCGGCAAGCGCGCCACGCTGACCTCGAGGCGATCCCGCGACAGCCCCACCAGCTCGGCACCCCACCGCTCGTGCCAGCGCCGCAGCATCGCGACGTGCACGGTGGTGGGCGGGCAAGAGTTCCAGCCGCCGAAGCGCAGGATCGCGGGCACGTCCCACGAGTGCGGCGACTCCACCCACAGCAGCGTGCCGTTGCCGGCGCGGCGCAGCCGCCACGCGGGAGCCTCGAGGATCCGGTGGGTCATGACGCGCGCGGAGCCGAACGGCGCGCCGTCGTCGAGCTCGCGGAGCAGGTCGGGGTCGATCGCGGCCTCGTCGGCCAGCCACTCGTCGACGTCGAGCGCCAGCCCGTCGCGGACCAGGGAGTCCGTCGCGTCGAGCGAGTCGCGGAGCGCGGCCGAGTGCGCGCTCTCGTCGTCGGGGCCGCCGATCACCACCGGCCAGCAGCCGGTCTCGTCCACCAGCGTCCGCAGCCGCTGCCAGCTCTCGATCGCGGCGCGCGCCGGCACCAGCGCGCGCCAGCAGCGCGGCGCGACCTCGCCCGGCGCCCACTCGCCGAGCTCCCAGCGCAGACCGCCCACCCGATCGAGCGCGCCGCGCAGCGCCATGGGCAGCGAGCCGGTGCTGGAGGTGCCCGGGCCGACGAAGTCGGTGGTCGGCTCGTCCGCCGGGAACGATCCGAGCAGCGGATCGAGCAGGCCGCCATCGAGCGGGCGGGACGATGAGTCGCGGACGGAAGAGGCCATGTCCTCGGCGGGGTCGCGGCGAGTCCGACCCTAGCCTCGTTCCGTCCGAAACGCCACCTTGGTCCATCGGTGCGCGGGCCCGGCGCCCGCTCCCCGCGCCCGGACGCCGCGAGTAGGCTTCGCACTGCACGGCCCCCCCGCTTCCCGCCCGGCCCGCCCGGCCCGCGGCGCTCGCGTGCGGCGGCCGCGCTCACGAGTGGCCCGATGCAGTCGCTTCCGCGCTCGGACCGGATCGCCACGCTGCCCAACGCGCTGACCGCGCTGCGGCTCGCGCTGATCCCGGTGTTCGGCGTGTGCGTGGCGCGCGACGCGAGCCGGGCGGCGCTGGTGGTGTTCGCGATCGCCGCGTTCACCGACCTCCTCGACGGCGCGGCGGCGCGGCTCCTCGACCAGCGCACCAAGCTCGGCAGCTACCTCGACCCGATCGCGGACAAGTGCCTGGCGTTCACCGCCTACGTGCTGCTCGCGTGGCGCGGCGTGCTGCCGGTGTGGCTCGCCGCGCTGGTGGTGGCGCGTGACGCGCTGGTGGTCGGGTTCTACGCGACCCTTCGATTGCGCCGCAGCTACCAGCCGCGGGTCCGGCCGTCGCTGCTCGGCAAGGCGGCCACGGCCTTCGAGCAGGTGCTGGTGGGCGCGGCGTTGATCGCGGCGCTCGCCGCGCCTCCGGCGTGGGCGGTGGCGCTGCGCGACGGGCTGATCGTGGGGGCCGCGCTTCTGATCGTGGCTTCGGCGGCCGAATACGTGCACCATGAGCGGCGCGTGATCCGCTCGCTCCTCGAGTCGCGCTGACGGGCAACGGCGAGGTCACCTCCGATCCCGATGGGCGAGCCGCTCTTCGACGCCATCCAGCGCCGCGACGTCGAGTGTGTGCGCGCGGCGCTCGCGCGCCTCGGCTCACCCCTCGATCCGCAGCTCGGCCCTGCGGGGCCGGGTGGCCTCGGCGGGCCGCTCGCGCTCGCCGCGCGTGTCGGTTCGCCCGAGGTCGTGAGCTTGCTCCTCGAGGCGGGCTTCGATCCGAACCCGAAGGGCAGCTCCGAGCGGCCCGCGCTGTCGTGGGCGGCGCTCGGCGCCGAGGAGGACACGGGGCGCAAGTGCGATCCCGCCGACGACGCGGCGCGGGCGCGCGTCGTCCAGCTCCTCCACGCGGCCGGCGCCGATCTTCACCGCCGCGACGCGACCACCGCCACCGCGCTCCACCACGCCGCCGCCTGCAACCGGGTCGACGTGATCCGCGCGCTCGCCGAGGCCGGCGCCCGCATCGACCTCCCCGACGACGAGGGCGTCACCGCGCTCGGCTACGCCGCGGCCCACCACCAGCTCGACGCGGTCCGGCTGCTGCTCGACCTGGGCGCGAACCCGCGCGTGCCGGAGCGTCACGGCCGCAGCCTGCTCACCGCGATGGCGGCGGCCGGCGAGAGCGAGCTGGTGCTGCGGCTGCTCTCCTCGGGGATCGGTGTCAACCTGCCCGATCGCGCCGGCCACACCGCGCTCCTCGAGGCGGCCGCCGGCGACCACACCGAGCTGGTGCGCGCGCTGCTCGCGCGCCGCGCGGACCCGAACGCGCCCGACCCCGACGGCACCACGCCGCTCATGGCCGCGGCGGCGTGGGGCTCGGTGGAGACGGTGTCGTTGTTGCTCGACCACGGCGCGCGGGTGGACTCCCGCGACGCCACCGGGCGCGCGCCCCTCCACCACGCCGTGAACAACAGGGCCGTCGCGGAGCTGCTGCTCGCCCGCGACGCCGACCCGTGCGCCGTCGACGAGGGAGGCCGCACGCCGCTCCACGAGGCGGTCGGTGGGCCCGCGAGCGACCCCGACGTCATCGACCTGCTCGCGGCGCGCGGCGCCGCGCTCAGCGCCTCCGACCGGCGCGGCGAGACGCCGCTGCACGTCGCGGCGCGCTGGGGACGAGCGGCGAGCGCGGAGCGTCTCTTGGCGCTGGGCGCGGACCTCGAGGCCCTCGACGTGCTCGAGCGCACGCCGCTCTTCGGCGTGACCCGCACCGGGCCGATCCTCGACGTCCTCGGCGCGCGCGGCGCCAACATCGACGCCCGCGACATCGGCGGCGCGACGCCGCTGCACGTCGCCGCCGCCGAGGGGCGCGTGGACGTGGTGGGCTGGCTGGTCGCCCGTGGCGCCGACGTGTGCGCGGCGAGCGACGCGGGCGAGACCGCGCTCACGCAGGCGCTGCGCGCGGGCCACCCGGCCCTCGCCGCGACGCTGCTCGCGTGTGGCGCCGCCGCCGGCGCGCGCACCGCCGAGGAGCGCACGCCGCTGGTGCTGGCCGCCGGGCATGGCCTCCTCGACGATCCGCAGCCGCGTCCCGCGTCGTGGGGCCAGGATCCGATGGCCGAGGTGATCCGCACCCTCCTCGAGCACGGCGCGAGCCCGAAGGTGGGGGTCGCCGAGGGCCCGCGCGGTGGCACGGTGCTGCACGTGGCGTGCGCGGCGCGCTGCCCGGAGGTGGTCGAGCTGCTGCTGGTCCACGGCGCGGATCCGAACGCCGTCGACCGCCGCGGCGAGACGCCGCTGATGCGCGCGCTCGCGTCACCGAGCGTGGTGCGGACGCTGCTCGGCGGCGGCGCCGACGTGAACGCGCGCGACCGCAAGCAGCGCACCGCGCTGCACGTGCTCGTGCAGACCTGCGGCACCTCCGACCACGAGTCGCTGACCGCCGCGCTGCAGGCGCTCGACCTGCTCGCCGAGGGCGGCGTCGAGATCGACGCGCGCGCCGCGGCGGGCGCGACCGCGCTGCTGCGCGCCGTCGACAAGCGCGGCGCCGCGCCGCTCGTGGACCGGCTGCTCGGCCACGGCGCCGATCCCCTCGTGCGCAACCTGCGTCGCGACTCGGTCCTCGACGCCGCGATCCGCCGCGGCGACCCCGCGATCGTCAGCCTCGTGCGCGCCGCCACCACCCAGCGCACTCCACGTGGCTGAGACCTGCGCTGGAGGGCCGCGCTCCGCTGGAGGGCCGCGCTCCGTCGCGGCCGGGTGAATCCAGGCCGGGGGCGAGCCGACCGAACCGGTGCAATCGCGATCTCTCGGCCGTTCTTCTTCCCGGATCGCGCCGCGAGCGTGATGGCAGCCTGTTATCTTGCGGCGAGCCGCGCGGGTCCGGGGGAGCCGGCCGAGCGCGCGCCCAAAGTAGGCGTCATGAAAGAGCTTCTACAGTCGATCGCTTCGACGAGCCCGGCCTTCCTGGAGCTGCGCTACCACCGCCGCGTCCACAACCTGTTCTCGGTGCAGAAGGGGCGGGTGGAGGAGGCGAGCCACCGCATCCGCGCGGGCGTCGGGGTGCGCGCGCTGGTCGACGGCGCGTGGGGCTTCGCCTCCACCTCCACGCCGGAGCGCGCCGCGATCCGCAAGGCCGTGGAGCAGGCGATCGCCTCGGCGCGCGAGCTGGCGCGCGCCGGTGCCCGCAAGATCGAACCGCTGCCCGCCACCGAGCTCGCCCGCGCCGATCACGTCGGCGAAGGCTACGAGGAGCTGCTCGCGCTGCCGATCGGCGACAAGCTCGCGCGTACCGTCGAGCTCGAGAAGGCCACCCTGGCCGCCTCGAACCGCGTCCACACCGCGGCGACCCGCTACACCGAGGTCTTCGAGGAGAAGACCATCGTCACCACCGACGGCGCCGCGGCGTCGTACCGGCTGGTGCGCCCCGAGGTCTCGGTGCGCGCGTTCGCCGAGAAGGACGGCAGCCAGGTGGTGTGCGCCAACTCGGTGGGCGTGACCGGCGGCTGGCATTGCCTGTTCCACCATCCGAACGCGGTGGCGATCACCGAGCGCACCGCCGCGCGTGCCGTCGAGATGCTGGACGCGCCGCACGTCCAGGGCGGCGTGAAGACCGTGATCCTGGCGCCCTCGATCGTGGGGCTGCTCACGCACGAGGCGATCGGCCACACCGTGGAGGCCGATCTCGTGCTCGCGGGGTCGGTGGCGAACGGCAAGATCGGCGAGCGCGTCGCCTCCGAGCTGGTCACGCTCTGCGACTCGGGCGCCTCGGAGCACGCGGTGGGGGCGGGCGGTTCGCTGCCGTTCGACGACGAGGGCGTGCCCACCCGCCGCGTCGAGCTCATCCGCGAGGGGCGTCTGGTCTCGTACCTCCACAACCGCGAGAGCGCGGCGCACTTCGGCGTCGCCCCCACCGGCAACGGGCGTGCGTGGGAGTACTCGGACGAGCCGCTCATCCGCATGCGCAACACCTACATCGAGCCCGGCGCCACCACGCTCGAGGAGATGATCGCGTCCACCGAGGACGGCTACCTCCTCGACAATCCGAGCTCGGGCCAGGCCGACTCGACCGGCGAGTTCATGTTCGGCGCGGGCGAGGCGTGGGAGATCAAGGACGGCAAGCTCGGCAAGCTCCACCGCGAGGTCACGCTCTCGGGGATGGCGTTCGAGGTCCTCGGCAGCGTGGACGCGGTGAGCTCGGAGTTCCGCTGGGACCTCGGCTCGGGCCACTGCGGCAAGGGCCAGCCCGCCAAGGTGGACGCGGGTGGGCCGTATCTGCGCTGCAAGCTCATGCTGGGCGGCGTCCAGGGTTGACCCGAACGATGAGCGATCCCGATCTCGCCGCCACTGCCGAGCGCCTCCTCGACATCGCGCAGGAAGCCGGCGCCGACGAGGTGCAGGTGCGCGCCGAACGCGAGACCGAGCGGCGCGTCGGGTTCGAGCGCGGCGAGCTCCACCTCGCCAGCGCCGGGGCGGAGACGCGGTTCTCGATCCGCGTCCACAAGGACCACCGCCTCGGCGCGGTGCAGACCAACTCGGTCTCGGAGGGCGACCTGCGCGAGGCGGTGGCCTCGGCGCTCGAGCTGGCGCGCTTCGCGCCGCCCGACGAGCACCTCACGATGCCGGCGGCGCGCGCGTTCCGCCCCAGCACGCGGCGCTTCGATCCCGCGCTCGCGGCGCTCGACGCGGGCGGGCTCACGCGGCTCGCGGAGCGCTACCTCGACGCGCTCAAGTCGGACCGCCGGGTTTCGGTGGACGACGGCTCGGTGTCGTGGGAGAGCGGCGAGATCTTCATCGCCAACACCTACGGCATCCGCGCCTCGGACACCTGGACGCACCTCGGCTGGACCGCGCTCATCGAGGCCATCGACGGCGACGAGGTCACGAGCTTCGACTACTCGAGCGGCGGTTCGTTCGCGCTCGGCGGTGCCGAGGAGCGGATCGAGAACGACGGGCGGCGGCTCGCCGCCGACGTGCTGTCCACGTTCGGCGCCTCGCCGGCGGCGAGCTACCGGGGGCCGGTGCTGCTCACCCCGCGCGCGGTGGCGGAGATCCTTCTCGAGCCGCTCGAGTTCCACCTCTCGGGGCTGCAGGTGCTCTACGGGAAGTCGTCGTTCGGCGACGACCGCCGCGACACCGCCATCGCGAGCTCGCTGCTCACGGTGCGCGACGACCCCAGCGACCTCTCGCTCGCTGGCGCCACGCCCTTCGACGACGAGGGCGTGCCGACCCAGCCCCTCGACCTCGTGCGCGCGGGCCGGCTCGTCACGCACGTCGAGAACGCCTACTCGGCGAAGCGCCGCGGCCGCGCGCTCACCGGTCACGCCGGGCTCGACTTCCACGCCGTGGTGGTGGAGCCGGGCTTCGCGACCTTCGATCAGCTCACCCGCGGCGAGCAGCCGATCCTCTCGGTGCACCGCTTCAGCGGCAACGTGACGCCGTCGAGCGGCGACTTCTCGGGGATCGCCAAGTCGAGCCACCTGCACCTGCCCGACGGCACCCGCCGGCCGGTGCGCGAGACCATGATCGCCGGCAACTTCTTCGAGACGCTGAAGGCGATCGTCGCGGTGGGCGAGGTGAGCGAGATCGCCGACGGTGTGGTGCGCGCGCCGCACGTGCTGGTCGACGGCATCTCGGTGACCAGCGAGTAGGCGTGGAGGGCGCCGGTCCCTCGGCGCCGCCTGGACATCGCGATCGATGGCCCCGCTCCCGCTCCCGCCGTTCTCCGTCAAGGAGATCTACCTCACGCTCCAGGGCGAGGGCGCGCACACCGGCCGCGCGGCGGTCTTCTGCCGGTTCGCGGGCTGCAATCTGTGGACGGGCCGCGAGGCGGACCGCGCCACGGCGGCGTGCGACTTCTGCGACACCGACTTCGTCGGCACCGATGGCCGCGGCGGCGGCCGGTTCGCGACGGCTCCCGCGCTGGCGCGCGCGATCCGCGAGTGCTGGGACGCCGATCCGCGCAGCCACGAGGCGGCCGAGCCGCCATACGTGGTGTTCACCGGCGGCGAGCCCGGCCTGCAGCTCCGCGCGGACCTCGTGGACGCGTGCCACGCCGCGGGGCTCACGGTGGCGGTCGAGACCAACGGCACGGTCGCGCTCCCCGGCGGCATCGACTGGGTCACGGTGAGCCCCAAGAGCGGCGGCGCGCTCGCGGTGACGCGGGGACACGAGCTCAAGCTGGTGTGGCCGCAAGCGGTGGAGCCCGTCGAGTTCGAGGCGCTCGACTTCGAGTGCTTCTTCCTCCAGCCCAAGGACGGGCCCGACTACGACGTGAACCTCGACGGCGCGATGCGCTACTGTCGCGCCCACCCGCGCTGGCGGCTCTCGATCCAGACCCACAAGTACCTCGGCATCCCGTGACCGGTCCCGCCGCCGCTGCCGCCGCCGAGCCCGACCGCGCGAGCCTGCGGCGCATCGATCCGCTCAAGGTCGTCGACACCGCCGCGGTCCTCGCGCGCCGCATCCGCGAGCGCTTCCCGAGCTCGGGGCTGGCGCGGATCGCCGACGAGCTCCACGCGATCACCCGCGAGAGCGCGGCGCGCACCGAGTGGCTGAGGAAACCCAACTGGGGGCTGCGCGCCGTGGCGGCGGCGCTGGTGACGGCGCTCCTGACGGTGGTGGCGTCGACGCTGATCCGCGTCGGCCTGCCGAGCGAGGTCGCGAGCTTCCAGGAGCTGGTGCAGCTCCTCGAGTCGGGCGTGAACGACGTGGTCTTCATCGGCATCGCGGTGTTCTTCGTGACCAGCCTGGAGACGCGCCGCAAGCGCGCGCGGGCGCTCGACTGGATCGACGAGCTGCGCAGCCTCGCGCACATCGTCGACATGCATCAGCTCACCAAGGACCCGGACCGCGTCCACGAGGGGCGGATCGACACGCCCTCCTCCCCGAAGGTCGCGCTCACCCGCGGCGAGCTCGCGCGCTACCTCGACTACTGCAGCGAGCTGCTGTCGGTGACGAGCAAGGTCGCGGCGCTCTACGCCCAGGACTTCGGCGACGGCGTGCTGCTCGCCGCGGTGAACGAGATCGAGAACCTGACGGCGGGGCTGTCGCGCAAGATCTGGCAGAAGATCATGATCCTCGATCGGGTCGCCGACGTGCGCGAGCGCGAGTAGGCGGGGAGCGCGATCGGTCCGCGCACGACGAAGCGTGCGCCTCCAGGGAGCTGGAGGGCCGCGCTCCGTCGCGGCCGGGAGCGCGGCGCCGACGGAGCACGACGCCTTCGGCGTCTGCCCTCCAGGTCCGGGGTGCGGGCGATCGCCGCCGATCCCCGCACGCGTCGCTCGCGACTATGCTGCGCGCCGCGCCGATGATCCGCGTCGAGCATCTGACCAAGGTCTACGACCGCCGCGTCGCGGTGGACGACCTCTCCTTCGAGGTCGAGCCCGGCGAGGTGCTCGGCCTGCTCGGCCCCAACGGCGCCAACAAGACC
>CAYMQR010000076.1:0-13613 GCA_964392195.1 uncultured bacterium
GGCAGCGCGCGCCACCATCAGCCGCAGCTCGGCCGGGCCCGACACCGGCTTACGCAGGTAGTCGAAGGCGCCGAGCTTCATCGCCTCCACGGCGCTCTCGATCGAGCCGTGCGCCGTGAGCACCACCACCTCCACCTCGGGCTGCTCGGCGCGCAGCTTGCGGACCAGCGCCTCGCCGTCCATCCCCGGCATCTTGAGGTCGGTGAGGACGACGTCGAAGCCGCGTTGGTCGAGCAGCCGCGCGGCGTGGAGGCCGTCGGGGCTCTCGCTCACGTCGTGGCCGTCGAGGGCGAGCGCCTCGGCCAGGAACGAGCGCACTCCCTCCTCGTCGTCGACCACCAGCACTCGCGCCATCGCCGCTTCCTGTTCTCCGCTCAGCCGCGCGGCAGAACCACGCGGAACACCGCGCCGCCGCCGTCGTGATTGAAGGCGCGGATGGTGCCGTGGTGCAAGTCGACGAGGCGCCGCGCCACCGTGAGCCCGAGACCGGTGCCGTGGGTGCGGGTGGTGTGGAACGGCTCGAAGAGCGTGGCGGGATCGCCAGGTGGGATCCCGGCGCCGTGGTCGCGCACGGTGATCACGAGCTGGCCGTCCTGGGTGGCGGCGCTGACCTCGACGGGCTCACCGGTCGGCGAGGCCTGGAGCGCGTTGCGGATCAGGTTGGTGAGCACCTGGCGGATGCGCGCCGGGTCGAGCGGCCACGTGGCCGGCGCGCGCGCCAGGTCGAGCTCGACCCGCCCACCGCCCTCGCTCTCGGCGGTGTCGCGCAGCAGCGCGGCGAGGTTGGCCGGCTGGCGCTCGATCTTCCCCGCGCGCACGAACTCGAGCAGGTCGCTGGTGAGCGCCTCGAGGCGCACCGCCTCGCTCACGACGCGCTCCGCCTTGGTACGCGCCGCGCCGGGCTCGGCGAGGATCTCGACCAGGAGCTGCGCGTGGCCCTTGAGCGAGGCGAGGGGGTTGCGGATCTCGTGGGCGAGCACCGCCGACATCTCGCCCAGGGTGGCGAGGCGGCGGTCGTGCTCGAGGCGGTGCTCGAGGGCGTCCTCGCGCAGCCAGCGCCGTCCCAGCGCCACCGTGCCGGCGAGCAGCGCGAGCGCCGCGATCAGCCCCGACGCGAGGGTGAAGCGCGCCTGCGTGGCGAGGCGCTCGGCGACCAGCGGCCGGTACTCGATGACGAACACCGGCGGGCCGAGCGGCGGGTGCGGCAGCCCGTCGCGCACGCCGCGCCCGGGGCGGGGGACGGCGCCGTCGCCGAGCTCGCCGGGCGGCCCTCCGAGCGGACCGCGACGGCGCGGCGGCAGCGGCCGCGACACCAGCCGCATCACCACGCCGTTGCGCTCGGGGACGCCGGGGCGCAGCCGCCCGATCTCGCGCTCGAAGGCGTCGCGGTCGACGCTTGCCTCGCCGAGCTCGAGGTGTACGCGCTGATCGGGGCCGACCAGCGCGAGGTAGCGCAGGCCGTCCTCGCGGTGGCTCTCCAGGCACTCGGCGAGGTCGTCGGTGGTGGGCGGCGGGCCGTTCGGCCCGCCGAGGCGGATCAGGCTACGCAGGATCGAGTCGCCCTCGCCGAGCGCCACCGTGGTGGAGGCGCGCTCGATCGAGAGGTACGCGGTGACCGTGGTGGCGAGGAGGCCGCCCACCACGCCCACCGCCGCGGTCGCGATCAGCCAGCGGCCGAGGAGCGCCGTGCGGCGCGTCCGGCGCGCCGCGGCGGCGGTGGAGGGAGCGGATCTGGGCATGGCGACGCGGGCGCGTCAGCGGGACCGGCCCGCGGGCTCAGCGGTCGGGGAGACCCGGGGGCTCGTCGCCGCGATCAGGGCGGTCACCGCAGCGTCCACCGCGCCGTGGCCCGCCGTCGCGGCCCTCGCCCCGGCCCCCGGGGCGCTCGCCGCGCGCCGGCGGCGCGAGCGAGCCACGCATCTTCTCGGGAAGCGCCGCACGGACCTTGAGTAGCACATCGACGCGCTGCTGGTGGGCGCGGCGTTCGAGCTCGTCGAGCTCGCGATCGGCTGCGCGGATGGCTTCGTCGGTCGCCGTGGCGTCGGCGAGCAGCGCGCGCATCCGCCGCCGCTTGCTCTCGATGGCGCGCTGGGTCTGGCGGCGCGCACCCTCGGCCGCGTCGAGGATCTCGTAGATCTTGTCGCGGGTGGTGTCGTCGAGGTCGAGCGCCTCGATCCGCTCCTCGAGCGGCGGTGGCGGGCCGTGGGGGCTCGCAGCGAACCCGGCCGTCGCGCTCGCGCCCAGCGCGAAGGCCACGCCCGCGAGAGCCAGGCGCGCGCGCCGTGCGGCTCGCTCGTTCGTCGCTTTCATGGTGCGGGTCCTTTCCGTCGCCGCGCGTCCCGACCCCAGCTCCGCGGCGTCGCGAGCCACCAGAGCAACCGGTGAGCCAATCCCTACCGCCGCTCGGCGAAGCGCCGCCATCGCGGCGTCCGGTCAAGGGAATCCCGCCTCGCCACGGCGCGGGGCGGCCTCGCCGCGCGCGCGCCGCGCTGGCGCGGAGTGCGGATCCCGCACGCCCGGCCTGCGGAAGCCGCAGGTCCGGGTCCCGCGGCCACGTGGACTGGCCAGGGGAGTAGCGGCGCGATTCCCCGAATCCCCCCCGAAATCCGTCGAAATCGCGCGGCTGGCGCGCGACCGCAGGGCGCGGCACGAGCGTTGCGACGGGGCGCAGCTCGCACCGGATCGAGCGCGCCGCTCGATCCGGCTCTCGAAACCCACTCCGGAGGAAGCGCGATGCGCACCCGCGTGCCCAGCACGGTCCCCACGCTCACGTTGCTATTGCTGCTGACCGCGATCGGTGGCGCCGCGGCGCAGGTCCCGCCACCGCCACCCCCGCCGCCGCAGGGCATCCCACCGGTGCCGGAGCCCGCCGAGAACCCGAACACCGAGGCCAAGCGCGTCCTCGGCAAGATCCTCTACTGGGACGAGCAGCTCTCGAGCGACGACACCGTCGCGTGCGGCACATGCCACCAGCCGCGCTTCGCCGGCAGCGATCCGCGTCCCGGCACCAACCCCGGTGAGGACGGCGTGTTGCAGACTCCCGACGACAAGCAGGGCTCGCTCGGCGTGATCCGCGCCGACGAGTCGAACGTGTACTTCGCCGACCCGGCGTTCGGGCTCGCGCCGCAGGTCGGCAGCCGCGAGGCGCCGTCGGTGATCGGCAGCCAGTGGGCGCCCCAGCTCTTCTGGGACGGACGCGCCGGCCCGAGCTTCACCGACCCGCTCTCGGGCACGCTCGCGATCACGCAGAACGGCGCGCTCGAGGCGCAGAGCGCGGGTCCGCCAGTCAACGACGTCGAGATGGCGCACGAGAACCGAGACTGGAGCGAGATCGTCACCAAGCTCACCGCGGCCAAGCCGCTCGCGCTCGCGAGCAACCTGCCGTCCGACGTGGCGACCGCCATCGCCGCGCACCCGACCTACGCGTCGCTCTTCACCTCGGCGTTCGGCGACGGCACCGTGACCGCCACCCGCATCGCCTTCGCGATCGCCACCTACGAGCGCACGCTGGTGCCCGACCAGACGCCGTTCGACGCCTTCGTCGCCGGCGCGTCCAATGCCCTCACGGCGCAGCAGCAGGCCGGACTCAACGCGTTCCGCAACACCACCTGCGGCGCCTGCCACCGCCCGGCGCTCTTCACCGACGACACCTTCCGCAACATCGGCCTGCGCCCGGTCGCCGAGGACGTCGGCCGCCAGGGCGTGACCGGCAACCCCGCCGATCGCGGCCGCTTCAAGGTGCCGACGCTCAGGAACGTCGGCCTCAAGACCGAGTTCATGCACACCGGCCAGCTCCGCAGCCTCGAGCAGGTGCTCGACTTCTACCTGCGGGCCAACGGCCAGGTGCAGTTCCCCGACAACCAGGACCCGCTCATCGCGCAGATCCAGATCCCGCCCCAGCAGGTGCCCGCGGTGGTCGACTTCCTGCGCAACGGCCTCACCGATCCGCGCGTCGCCGCAGGCACGTTCCCGTTCGATCGGCCGAGCCTCTCGGCGTCGCCGAACCAGTGCAGCAACGGCGTCGACGACGACGGCGACGGCGTCACCGACGGCGCCGACCCGGGCTGCGCCAGCGGCGCCGACACCTCCGAGCACGACGTCAACAAGAGCTGCGACGACGGCCTCGACAACGACGGCGACGGCGCTGTCGACCTCGCCGACTTGGACTGCACGTCGCTCGCCGCGAGCGAGAACGGCGCCACGCCGCCTCCGCCGCCCGCCGGCTGCGGCTCGGCCGCGGGCGTCGTGTACTTCGGCGCGCCGCTACCGTTCCTTCGGCGCCGCCGCACCAAGCGCTGATCGGCTCCCCCCGCCGCGAACGTGGCGCGGACGCGGCCCCGCACTGGCCCACGTCGGCCGGCGCGGGGCCGCGCGGCTCCCGGAGGTTCGGACATCGCGCGCGGGAGGATACGGTTGGGCGCGTGAAGCGCTCCGCCCACGCCGCACCGCTCGGCTTCGCCCTGCTCGTCGTGGCGGCGCTCGCCGGCTGCGTCACCGAGCCGCAGACCCGCACCCTGCGCGGCGCCGCCGGCGAGCCCGGGCGGGTCTCGATCGGCTTCGGCTTCGGCGGCGGCAACGCCGCGCAGAAGGCGCTCGCCTACCAGGCCCACGACGAGCTCGCCGCGGCGCTCGCGCGCGGCGAGCCGCTCGCGGCGGAGACGATTCTCGCGAGCTTCGAGCGCGCGCTGCGGGCGGCTCTCGCGAGCGAGCGCTGGCTCGACGTCCTCGGCGAGCTCACCATCGACTGGTACGACGAGGGGCTCGACCTCTTCGACGGCGACAAGCTCCACGCCGAGGTGAACGTGACGCTCGAGGGCGGCTTCGTCGCGGTGCTGCGCAAGGTCGAGCGCCCCGGCCAGCGCACCGTCGAGGCCACCGTCTGGGGCGGCGGCGGTGACGAGCCCGCGTTCGCGACCCAGCCTCTCGCTGTGTCGAGCTTCGGCGGCACGCATCTCACGGTCGGCGCCGAGTTCGACCACCTCCAGGACCTGACCGTCGCGCGGCTCGTCTTCACCGCCGCCGGCGGACGCCAACTGACGGTGTTCCGCTGCTTCCCGCGCCGCGAGCCGCGCTGGACCGCGTATTCGTTCCAGACCCCGCAGGACGTCGACGCGCAGGACGCGGCGCGCGAGGCGCTGCTCGCCAGGCTCGCGGTCTCGGATGCGTGGATGTTCTCCGACCCCGACGAGGACCTCGCGCGCGTCTACCAGCAGATCGCGGTGGTGCGCGCCGACAAGAGCCCCACCGAGCGCGTCGACCGGCTGGTCGAGATCCTGCGCCGCGCCGGCGAGGAGGAGTTCCTGGCCAGCCTCACCAGCGTGACGTTCCCGGACGGCGCGGCGCTGCGGGTGCGCCGCGAGGAGCTGAAGCGGCCGATGATCCGCGTCGAGATCGGCGAGGATCCGTTCCGCATCACGTATCTCTTCCCCGGCACGCTCGCCGTCGCCTACGACTCGGGTCCGGTGGCGCGGCGCTGGATCGAGCGCGCCGCGCGCGACGAGTCGTTCAACTTCGGCACCTTCCTCCCCGACCTGTGGCGTGGTGCCAACGAGGAGCTGTTCATCGACGTCTACCGCCTCGAGCGCGCCAAGGCACTCGCCGCCGGTATCGCGCCGGGCGAGAGGGTGCTCTTCGACCGCACGGTGCGCGCGCTCGCCGGGATCGGCGCCGCGTGGGAGAGCGAGACGGTGCGGATCGGCGGCTCCGAGTTCGCCATCCAGATCACCGACCGCGACATCGAGGGCCTGTGGGCGCGGCTCGGCGCGGCGGGCGAGGGGATGCAGCCGCTGCCGCCCACGGTGCCCCGCTTGGCGCCGCCGAGCGGCGTGTCGAGCTGGAGGCTCGAGCGCTTCACCGAGGGCGGCCTCACGTTCTATCGCGACGGCTCGCTGACGTATTACGAGGTCCAGCCCGGCGACGTCGGCGAGCGCGGGCTCGACGCGATCCGGCGGCGGCTGCGAACCCACCTCCCGGGACGCTACGACTTCCCGCTCGCGTTCAGCGGCTTCCAGGACGAGCACCTCGTCGCCGGACTGCTGATCGTGGTGCCCGGCTCGCCCGACCTGCGGGTGATCGGCTCCGCGCGGCTGCGCGCGATGGTGAGCGCTGCGTGCGCCGCGGAGGCCTTCGGCTATCCGGAGCTGGTGTTCGCGCTGGTGTGGAACGAGTCGCGCGCCGGGATCGACAACTTCTTCCGCTTCGAGGAGGGGCGCCTCGACGCCGTGACCCAGCTGCGCGACGGCCTCGACGGCTCCGACGGCCAGCGCTTCGACGATCTCTTCGGACGCTTCGGCGCCCTGCTCGCCGGCTCCTACGGGCCGGGCCACGTGCTGTTCGAGACCGCGTGGGCGATGGGCTTCCGCGGCTCGCCCGGCGAGCTCGCCGACCCAGCCACCAACCTGCGCTACGTGGCGCGCTACCTGCGGCTCAACGGCATCGACCGCTCGACCCCGCTGGAGCGCGTCAGCCGCATCTACAACGGCCCCGGCTACGCGCGGAACGACTACCACCTGCGGCTCAGGCAGAACCTCGCCCGCGCCGAGCGCGCCTACGCCGAGGCCGTCGTTCGGTAGATCCGGCGGTCGCCGCGCCCGCCCGCGACGTCAGCGCGCGGCGTACAGGGCGGCGAGGGCGAGGGCGCCGGGCAGGGCCTGGACGAACAGGATGCGCACGTTGGCGGTGGCCGCGCCGAACACGCCGGCGACGATCACGCAGCCGAGGAAGAACGCCTGCACGGCGAACCCGGCGGCGCCGAGGCTCAGCCCCCACCCCAACCCGGCCGCGAGGAAGCCGTTGTAGAGCCCCTGGTTGGCTGCGAGCGCGGCGGTCTGGTCGGCCATCTCCTGGGTCAGACGGAACACCTTGCGGCCGAGCGGCTTGCGCCACAGGAACATCTCGAGCACGAGGAAGAGCACGTGCTGGAACGCGACCCAGCCGACCAGCACGTTGGCGAGCAGCTTCATGGCGTGAGGCTCCGTCGGGATGCGCCCTCCGCGGGCGCGAGGTGGGGTGGCGGCGCGAGCTCGCAGCGTGCCACGAGCGCCTCGATCTCGTGGACGGCGACGCCGAGGCGCGGCGCCGCATCGCGCAGGTCCTGGATCTCCACCGGGTACCAGTCGCGCCGCGCGCGATCACCGAGCCCGGCCACGTCGTAGGGCGCGATCGCGCGGTCGACGTCGTCGAGGAGCGCCTCGCGCGCGGCGTCGGTGGGCCGCGCGATCGCGCGCTCGGTGAGCGCGAGCAGCGCGTGGCGAAAGCGCGCGTCGCCGCACAGCAGGAAGCCGGGCGCGCGCTCGGCGCGGCCGAGGCGGCGCATCGTCTCGGTGAAGCTCGCGGCGGCGAAGTAGAGCAGCGTCAGGCGCTTGAAGAGCGCGAAGTCCGTGAAGCTCGCGTAGAGCGCGGCGACCAGCCGCTCGGTGACCTCGAACTCGTCGAGGGTCGCCGCGGCGTAGCGGGCGAGCGCCGTGTCGCGCGCGCCCTCGCCGTCCGCTTCGGTGAGCGCCTCGACCAGCCGCTGCAACCCGAGCAGCGTGAGCGGGAAGCCGGTCGAGAGCAGCGGATCGACGATCCCCGCCGCCGACGGCACCAGCGCGAAGCGCGGCCCGATCACCGCGCTCGCGCGGTAGGCGAGGCGCGGCTGGTGGAAGAACGGCGTGACCGCGCGCGCGTCACGGAACTGCGCCGCGATCGAGGGCAGGCTCGCGAGCAGCGCGCGCCACGCCGGCTCGCCGCGCGCGGCGCCGAGCCGCTCGGCGAGCGGCTCGGCGAGCGCCGCGCCGGCGCTGACGATCCCGCTCGCGAACCGCAGCACCCAGATCCAGCCGCCGTCGAAGACGTGGTGGAGCGCGGCGTCGTCGACGGGGAAGGGGGGGCCGGTCTCGAGGGGCGCCGTGGCGTCGAAGCGCGCGACGCCCTCGAAGTGGGCGAAGAGCGCCTGGGTGGGAGGCGACCATCGCAGCGGCGCGTCGGCGATCGGCCAGGTTCGCGCCAGGTAGCCGCGCGGACCGGAGGCGTCGACCACGAAGGCGGCGGCGATCGCGACCGGCTCGCCATGGCGGCGCCCGTCGAGGACCACGCGCTCGCCCGCGTGGCGCGGCCGCGCGAGCTCGGTGTCGTCGAGGTAGGTGATGCCCGCGTCGACGCACTCGCGCACCCAGAACGCGTCGAAGTCGGGGCGGTACCAGTGGGTGTCGCCGATCGCGTCGTGGGGGCTCGCGGCCACCAGCAGCTGCCGCTCGTGCGCCGGATCGGCGCCGAAGGGGGACTCCCACTCGTGACGGAAGAAACTGAAGCCGCGCTTCAGCCCCACGCCGACCTCGGGGTGCGCCGCCCGCCACGAGCCCCACTTGGCGAACGGCCGCAGGCACGGCAGTGCGTAGCGCTCGGCGATCTCCTCGAGCAGGAGCGCGGCGAGCGGAGTGGACGACTCCCCGATCGCGAAGCGCGGGTGGCGTCCGCGCTCGACGAGCGCCACCGTGCGCCCGCGGCGCGCGAGCATGAGCGCCGTGAGCGAGCCCGCGAAGCCGCTGCCCACCACCGCGACGTCGACGGCGTGCTTCATCCGGCAGCGCTCCGCGCGCCGCAGCCGCCGCACTCGACCGGCGGCAGCGCGCGCTGCGCGAGGTTGATGCGCTCGAGGCGCTCGCGGCGCGCGGCAGCACAGGCGGCACAGCGCGCGAAGCGCTCGAGGTCCCAGACGTCGACCAGCACCCGCGCGGCGCCCGCGGACTCGGCGAGCGCCGCCACGCCGCACTCCTCGATCGCCGCGAGGTCAGGCTCGCGGAACTCGCCGCGCCGCGCCAGCTCGTCGAGCGCGCCGGGGCCGGCGCGGGTCGGGACGAGCGACACCACCGCCACGCCGCACTCGACGGCGAAGCGCACCGCGGCGCGGGTGGCCTCACACCAGCGCGCCGGCGCCAAGAAGGGCGGCGCGATCAGCACGAACGCGCGCACCGCGACGCCGCGCTGGCGGAGCGCAACGGCGGCACCGGCGAAGTCGGCGCGGGTCATGCCCTTGGCGAGTCGGGCCAGCACCTCGTCGTCGGCGCACTCGAGGCCCATCGCCACCTCGAGGGTGGGCGGCGGATCGCCGTCACTCCGGGCCGCGGCGCGCGCCGCGAGGAAGCGATCGACGTCGTCGCCGACGAGCGCCGGGTGGCACTCGACGATGACGTGGGGGACGGGAGCGAGGAGCCGCGCGATCGCCGGGTGATCCGCGGGTGGGATCGCGCGCCGATCGAAGAAGCTGCCAGCGTTGTAGAGCTTGAGCGCGTGCGGACGCGCGCTCCGGCCGTCGCACGCGCGGAGCTCGTCGAGGGCCGCGGCGAGCTGCGCCGGCACGTCGCCGGGGCCGGTGTCGGTCTCGGTGGTGTAGCGCCACAGGTCGCACATCACGCACCGCCACGGACACTCGCGGTTGGTGAGGAAGACCGTGGCGACGTCGCGGAGCGCGCCGCCCTCGTCGCGCTCGCGCTCGCGCAGCACGCCCTGGTGGCGGCCCGCCGCAGGCCGTGCGAGCGTGGGGCGGAGCGCCACCACCCAGTCGCCCTCGCGCCCGCCGCCGCGCGCCTCACGCATACGCGGCGAGGAAGCTCCGGCGGTAGGCGCTCTCGCTCCCGTCGATCAGCGCCGCGCGCTCGGCCGCTCCCACCGCGCCGTGCTGGAAGCGGCGCTTGGGGAAGACCGGCATGTCGCGCCCGGTGACGGCGCGTACGCCGCGCCGTACCAGCTCGCCCTTGAGGGCGTAGAGCGACGGCACGTCGTAGCGGGTGAGGGCGCCGAAGGGGATGGCCTCGGCCGCCTCGACCACCCGCGGGCTGGTGTACGGGCTGAAGGCCTCGAAGCCGTAGCGGCGCGCGGGCGCGTAGGTGCGCGCGTAGCCGCGGCTCAGGCCCCCCGAATACGTCAGCGAGTGCTTGATCCGGCCCACACCCCAGCCCTCGTGGTAGAGCATGCGGTTGTCGATCACGCTCTTGATGGTGAGCTCGGGGTTCTCCTCGATCGGGTAGTCCTTGAGGTTCTCGTCGCCGCCGTCGCCGTCGACCAGCACCCGCCAGTCGGGGTAGCGGGCGCGGATGCCCCGGCACAGCGCGAGCCCCACGGTCGCGCACTCGACGTCGAGCGGCTTGTAGTCCTCGATGACGCGGATCGCGTCCTCCACGTCGAGCTCCGCGGGGGTCGCGGTGATCGGTTCGAGAAAGAGCTCCATCCCGAGCGCGCGCAGGAAGCTGCGGGCCTGGGCGGCGTCGGGTGCGTCGCCGAGGTCGAGGACGAACGCCTTGAGGCGCGCCGGCGAGAGCCCGAGACCCTGGAGGACGTGGTGGAGCACCACGAACACCGCGCCGCTGTCGACGCCTCCCGAGAAGCTCACGCCGAGCGGCTCGCCGGGACGGGAGCGCTCGAGCTCGATCAGCCAGCGGCGCAGCTCGTCGGCGAGGGCGCCCACGTAGCGCGCGCCGAGGGCGTCGAGGTCGGCGGGCCCGCTCGCCCGGGGCGGGTCGAAGAAGCGCATGTAGACCGGGTCGGGATCGGGGCAGCCCACGAGCTGGATCTCGACCACGTGGTGGGCCGGCACCATGCGCGTGTAGCTGGGGTGGAACTGGCCAGCGAGGCCTTCGCGGGCCAGCCCCTCGCGCAAGGTGTCGATGCGGTCGGCGACGAAGAGCGCAGGCCCCGCCGCGCGCTTGGCGAGGAAGTAGCGCAGCGGGCGGTCGAGCGAGCGCGCCAGCCGCACCGCGATCCCGCGCCGCGCCACCAGCGCGAACGAGCCCTCGATCGCCCGCACCGCGCTCGACGGGTCGTCGGCGAAGAGTCGCGCGCGGGCTTCCTCGAGGTCGATCCCGCGCAGCCGGTTGGCTTCCACGGGGAGGAGGTCGACGACCCGCTCGATCGGTTGGTCCATGTCATTCCTCACGGGTCGGGCCCGCACCACCGAGGTTCACGGCGCCGAGGACGGGCACGGCGAGTGGATCGGGGCTGGGCCGGCGCCGGGCGACGGAACCCCGTCGCCACGACCTCGCACGGCGCCCTCGGTCATCGCAGACGTTTCGTAGGGCGGGGGCCTCCGTGCCCCCGCCGGGCCGAGGTCGCGATCGTGCCGGGTGCCATCCTGGGGCGAATAGACGCGCACGATCCACCGCTCAGCGATCGGGTTCCGGCTCGGGAGGATAGAGGCTCGCGATGCGCGCGGCATTGAACCCGCCCTTGCGCGGGAAACGCACGTCGAAGACCTTCTCGCCGGTCGCGCCGTCGAGCTCGCTGAGCGCCGCCGAGAGCTCGAGGTTGAGGCCGCTGTAAACCAGCCGGTTGCCGTTCGGCAGCACGTCGAAGTCGCCGCCGACCGGCGTGAAGATGGGCGGCTGCGCGTCCGGGTCGCTCCAGCTCCACGCGATGCGCGCGGTCCCACCGCGCGCGTCCACCTCGATCTCGGTGGCGCGGCTCACCAGCGAGTCGAAGCCGTTGTCGTAGATCCACAGGTGCTCGTCGGTGCGGCTCGCCTCGACGCTGTGCTGGCGCAGTGGCCACTCGCTCCCCTCGCCGCGCACCAGCCATGGCCAGCCGTCGTCCGCCGCGGTGTCGGCGCGGTCCTCGCCGATCACCCACGCGAGCTCGCCACCGCGGGTGAGCTTGAAGAGCAGGTGCTGGTTGAGCGAGCTGACCACGAACGAGTCGTCGCGCGGCACATACGAGACGCTGTTCAGGTGGGTCCAGTCGAGGAGCCCGGGGATGCCCGGGTACTGGGCGTTCCAGAACGGGATGCCCGCGTCGGCGAGGACGCGCTCGGCGGCGAGGAAATCGAAGGCGTGCCACTGCGCGAGCACCGCGCCGCTCGCGAGCGACACCTCGGAGATGACGTCGCCGACCATCGGGCGAGCAGCGCCGGCGCCGTCGTCGACGTAGCGCAGCTCGGAGCTGAGCAGCAGCACGTGGCCGTCGGGGCCGAGGTCGGGCTCGTGGTGGATGGTGTCGAGCCCGAGCTGCTCGGGGAGCACCACCGTCTCGGTGCGCGTCACCGGATCGACGAGGTGGAGCGCGTCCCAGGCGGTGGTCAGGTACGCGATGCGGCCGTCGGCGAGCTGGCGGACCCCGGCGATGATCGCGTTCACCTCGGGGTGGAACCACCACACCGGCCGGCCGGTCGCGTCGAGCGCGATCAGCCAGCCGCCGCCGAGCCCGCTCAGGCTGAGCAGCGTGAGCCCGGGCTGCATCCGCGCGGGCTGGCTCGCGCGGACGTCGATGAGCGGGAAGCCGTCCGGCACCTCGCCCGTGGTGAAGGAGGCACTCTCGTCCGCCTCGACGTGGCGGCCGCCGATGCGGAAGCGGTACTCGGTGCGGGGGCGCAGGCAGAGCACCGCGGCGTGGTGTTCGGTTCCGGTCGGATCGGTGGTGAGCGCGCTCGCGGGCAGGGCGCGCTCGCCCTCGGGACCGATCACCGTCACGGTCGGACGAGTGGCCGCGCCGGTGGTGAAGTGGAGGGTGGCCCCGAGCGAATAGCCCGGCATCGCCTCGACCGTGACGGTTCCGATCGGAGTCGCCGGGGAGCTCGCGCCGCCGCACCCGAGCGCGGCCGATGCGAACAGCGCCAGCGCGCCGAGCGCGAGCTGGCGCGACGGCCGTCGCGCCCGGCGCGACACGCGGCGTGAGCGAGGCGCCCGGTGCTCGGCGCGCGAGGAGTGGCGATGGCTCACGATTCGATGGGGACGCGGACCGGCGGCGGATCTTCGCTTCTCGCGGCGTTGGAGCGCAAGCGCCGGCTGGTGCTCGCGCCCCCGCCGCCCCAGAGCCCGCATTGTTCACGAACGCTTCGTAGCGAGGGCGCCAAGCGTCGCGCAGATGCGGGTGAGCGCTTACGTAGAGGCCCGCAAGCGGATGTGACAGTCCGTCGAGTGCCGAAGATCCAAACTCAGCCCGCAGATGCCGACGATCGGCGCCCGCAGTAGAAGGCGTCGTGAGCAATGCGGGCCAGCTCGTGGGTCGCCATCCGCGGTGTAGCCGGGAGCGGTCGGCGCGGTGGGGGGGACCCCTGGCGGGGCACGTCGGTTGCTCCATCTCCGGGCGCGTACGGGGATCCCAGGTCCTCGGGGAGAGCCGTGATCGTTATCCGTCGTGAGGCAGGAAAGGAGCAAATTCCGTGAGGATTCGTGCGTGTTGGTGGGCGGTGGCCCCGCTCGTCGCGGTGGTGATGGGATCATGGGCGGCCTCGGGCGCGCGGGCGCAGGCCACAGCAGTGGCACCCTGGGAGGCCCAGAACCCGCTCAGACCGTTACCGGCCGAGCCGCTCGGCGTGACCGGCAAGCTGGCGGCGCTACCGAATCCGCCCACGCCCGAGACGGTGCGCCTCGGCCGCTGGCTCTACTTCGACAAGCGGCTCTCGGCCGACGGCACGATCGCGTGCGCGACCTGCCACAAGCCCGAGAACGCGTTCTCGGAGACCACGCCGGTATCGACCGGCATCCGCGGCCAGAAGGGCGGCCGCAAGGCGCCGTCGTTCGTGAACCAGGCGTGGACGCTGGCGCCGTTCTTCTTCTGGGATGGGCGCGCCGCGTCGCTCGAGGAGCAGGCGCTCGGGCCGGTCGCGAACCCGTTCGAGATGGGCAACACGGTCGAGGCGATGC
>CAYMQR010000077.1:0-13510 GCA_964392195.1 uncultured bacterium
CGCCACACTGTAACGCGCCCTGCGCGGCCGCCGCTTGTTCTGAATCGGCGTTGTTCGGGGGGGTTTTCCCCCCCCCCCCCCCCCCCGCCTGGAGGGCAGGCGCCGGCGGCGCCGCGCTCCGTCGGCGAGTCCACGCGTGGCGTGGGAGTGGATTCGCGTGAGGGTGGCTAGTCCCTTCGTCGGAGGGGCGCGCGCCGCGCGCCCGCCGATACGCGCCGGCGACTACACCGTCACTGCCGTCGATCTCTGTAATCGCCCCCCGGGTAACGGCTGGCGCCCGACGGAGCGGGCGCGCTCCAGCGCGATCCCTGTCACATCCTGCGCAACATCTCGAACACCGGGTCGACCAGCGGCTCGATCGGCTTCGCCTCCACGGTGTACGCGGTGGTGTGACGCAGCTTCCACGCGAAGCTGAGCGCCGCGAGACCCGCGGTGAAGAGCATCGCCGCGACCAAGGCCGCGAGGATCTCGGGAGCCACCAGCACCAGGATCGCGAACGAGATCAGCGCGACACCCGGCAGATAGGCCCGCCACGAGACGGTCGGGCCGAGCGAACGTTTTTCGTAGGTCCAGGTCGTCATGACACGTTCCTCCAGGACCCCGAACGTGGCCACGAACGGCGCGAAGTCAATTCGCCGCGCCGGCAGCGCTCACAGCTTGGTGGGCCCCTCGGGGTTGGAGGCGCGATAGCGCTCGTAGGCCGCGCGTAGCTCGGAGAGCCCGCGCTCCACCATCTCGACCTGCTTGCCGACGTTCGGATCGTTGGGCACGAGCGCCTTGAGCTTCTGGAAGTTCGCCAACGCCTCCTCGAAGCACTGGATCTTCTTCTGCACGTCGTGCTCGCGGTTGCCGCGCTTCAGGTGGTACGTGCCCTGAGCGATGGCGTCGTCGGCCTCCTGGCGCGCCTTGGCATCGGCGGGCTTGGCGGGGACCACCATGCCCATCTCCTCGGCCCAGGAGATGGGCTTCTCCGGCTTGCGGGGCGCGCCCGCATGGCCGTCGCGCGCCTTGGCCTTGGCCTTGTCGTCCGCCTTGGCGGTCTGGCCGATCGGCTGGTTCAGGACCTCCGCGAACTTCTTCAGCCGATCACCCCACGACTTGGGCTCGTCGCTCACCTCGGCCTCCGGTCGGCCCGTCGGTCCCTTCGTGTCACCGTGCTGCTCCGGCTGCTGGCGACGACGCTCCGCGAACAGGTCGAGCTTCATGGTCACTCACTGGAAGTGAAAGAGCACCAGCACCAGCAACAGGCACGTACCGTAGACCAGCAGCGCGAGCCGCTCGGGAGCGCCCAGGAACGACCCGCGCGCGGCGCGGGGGCTCGCGGCGTCCGGAGCACCCGGGGGCGGTTCGACGAGGGTTCGTTCCGGCTCGGTCACGGGTTCGCCCCGGCTCGCGGGGACCTCATCGTAACGTGGAAGCGTGGTCGCGGTTCGGACCGGCGGTGACGCCGCGCGCCATGGCTCGCGCCGCGCCACGCTCGCTCAACCACGCCGCCGTGAGGCCCACGCCGCCGAGCGCCAGGCCACCCGCGACCAGCCACCAGCCGGCCTGCTGCACGCCCAGGTAGAAGGCGCGCTTGCCGCGGGCGTTCTCGAGGTCGCGCGCGGTGACGTCGGTGCTCGGGTCGTCGGCGCGCGCCTCGATCGCGGCCAGCGACCGGGCGTGCTCGTCGGCCTTGTCGCGGCCGATTCCGACGTTGATCAGGCCGAGCAGCGCTAGCCCCGCGCCGATCACCAGCAGCGTGACGACGGCGTGGCCCCTGGGAGACGTTCCGCCGGTCAAGGGCGCCTCGGGCATCAGCGGGCGGAGCGCGCGCCGTCCAGCTCGGCGGCGAGCGCCTCCACCACGCGCGCGACGTCGGAGTCGCCGAGCGACGGGTAGATCGGCAGCCGCAGCAGGCGCGCGCAGGTGTCGGCGGTGACGGGCAGGTGGGGCGGCTCGCCGGGCCACGTGGCGCGCATGTAGGGCGAGTCGTGCAGGGTCTGGAAGTGAGCGGTGACCTGCACGCCACGCGCGCGCATGCCGCGCCCGATCGCGTCGCGGTCGACCCCGCGCGGCACCAGCACGTGGACGATGTGGCGGTTGAATCGCTCCCCGGGCGCGGGCTCGGGCGCCAGCACCAGCTCGTGCCGGGCGGCGAGCGGAGCGAGGAGCGCGCGGTAGGCCGCCGCGACGCGCTCGCGCTCGCGCCGGATCTCCGCGCGCGCGCCGAGCTGCACCTCGAGGATCGCCGCGAGCACGTCGGAGAGCGTGAAGCTCGAGCCCGGGCTGACCCAGGTGTAGTGGGGGACCTCGCCGCGCACGGCGGCGGCGCGGTTGGTGCCCTTGTCGCGGATGGTCTCGACGGCGCGCGCCAGCGCGTCGTCGTCGGTGAACAGCGCGCCGCCTTCGCCGCAGCTCACGTTCTTGGTCTCGTGGAAGCTCATGCAGCCGGCGCGGCCCAGCGCGCCGAGCGCGCGCCCCCGCGCGGTGGTGGAGTCGAACGCCTGCGCGGCGTCCTCGAGGACCGCGACGCCGTGGCGCGCGCCGATCGCGAGCAGCTCGTCGATGCGGCACGCCATGCCGCCGTAGTGGACCGCGAAGATCGCGCGGGTGCGCGGCCCGACCGCGCGCTCGGTGGCGGCGGGATCGAGACCGAGCCGCTCGGGCTCGACGTCGACGAACACCGGCCGGGCGCCCTGCCGCGCCACCGCGGCGGCGAGCGACACGTACAGGAAGCCGGGGACGATCACCTCGTCGCCGGGGCCGATGCCGAGCGCGAGCAGGCACGCCTCCATGGCGTGGGTGCAGCTCGTGGTGAGCAGGGCGTGGCGCACGCCGAGCAGCTCGCGCAGCACGCCCTCGACCCGCGCGCCCACGGCGCCGCCGCCACCGGTGTGGCCGGAGGCGAGCACCTCGCGCACCGCGTCCGCCTCACGGGGCCCGTGATGGCTGAGGTGGAACGGGATCGCGATCGGCACGCGGCGGCTCGTCGGCGGGCTCGGCGTCGGTCGCGGCGGCGAGCCGCGCGGCTCGGGGCGATCGCTCGCCGCCGCTCTCGAGCCCGCGCCCGCACTCTCCCCCGATCGCCGGCCGCTGGCAAGTCGAGGCGGCGTTCGCCGGGGCGCCGCTGGTGCGGACGGCGCCCGAGCGCCGCGTCGCCATCCTGCCCGCTGCCCGTTTTTTCACCAGTGCCGTTTTCTTGAGCGGCCCCTCTCGCCCGGACTCGCGGGAATCGCGCGATTTCCGCGGGTTTCGTGCTGGTACGGAACTTGCCCAACGGCCCCTCGGATCGTGCGTGCGAACCACCGCGAGCCGGGGGACGACACGAACTGGGTGAAGGCGGTACGGACCTGAGGTCCGGGGGACCTCACAGCGAAAAGGGGCTTTCGATGGCGGCGACGATGTCTCGATATCGATCCGGTCCGAGCGGGCACGGATTCCTGCGTGCAGCGTGGGTGCTGGTGCTCGGCGCGGTGCTGGCGACGGGCTGGCTGGGGAACGTGGCGCGGGCCGAGGACGCACCGGCGAAGAGCGAGCCCGGCCTCGAGCAGCGCATTGCGGACCTCGAGGCGTACGTGAACAACGGCGCGCGCGGCGCGGACGCCGCCGACGCGACGATCACCTCGAAGGTCGCCGGCGCGGGCCCCGGCCACAACGGCTGGATGATGACCTCGGCGGCGCTGGTGCTGTTCATGACGCTGCCCGGGCTCGCGCTCTTCTACGGCGGCCTGGTGCGCACCAAGAACGTGCTCTCGGTGCTCGCGCAGTGCCTCGGCATCGCCGGGCTGGTGACGATCCTGTGGTGGGCGGTGGGCTACAGCCTGGTGTTCGCGAAGGGCACGCCGATCATCGGCGGCCTCACGCACCTCTTCCTGCGCGGCGTCGACTCGGCGCCCAACACCAACTACTCGTACTGGGTGTCGCACAACGTGTTCGCGATGTACCAGATGATGTTCGCCATCATCACCCCGGCGCTCATCATCGGCGCGATCGCCGAGCGCATGCGCTACCTGGCGATCATGGTGTTCGTGGCGGCGTGGATGCTGATCGTGTACTTCCCGCTCGCGCACATGGTGTGGGGCGCGGACGGCCTCATGAACGGCGTGTGGAACTCGGCGGCGGCGGTGAAGGCGATCGACTTCGCGGGCGGCACGGTGGTGCACATGTCGTCGGGCTGGTCCGCGCTGGTGCTGTGCCTGATGCTCGGGCCCCGGCTCGGCTTCGGTAAGGAGCCGATGCTGCCGCACAGCATGGTGCTGTGCATGGTGGGCACCGGGATGCTGTGGGTCGGCTGGTACGGCTTCAACGCGGGCAGCGCGGTGGCGGCCGACGGCGTGGCGGCCAACGCGTTCACCACCACCACCCTCGCGGCGGCGGTGGCGGCGTTCACCTGGGGCATGATCGAGTACGTCGAGAAAGGGAAGCCCTCGATCCTCGGCTTCTGCTCGGGCGCGGTCGCGGGCCTGGTCGTGATCACCCCGGCGTGCGGCTTCGTGACGCCGGGCTCGGCGGTCATCATCGGCGTCCTCGCTGGCGCGGTGCCGTTCCTCGCGTGCACCAAGCTCAAGGCCAAGTTCGGCTACGACGACGCGCTGGACACCTTCGGCGTGCACGCGGTCGGCGGGACGCTGGGTGCCTTCGTCACGGGCATCTTCGCCAACGTGGAGTCGAACCCGAACCTCGCCACCAACCTCAAGGACGTCGTCGGCCACGGCCTGTGGCTCGAGCAGCTCAAGGCGATGATCCTCACGATCGTCCTGTCGGTGGTGGCGACCGTGGTGATCGCGACCATCATCAAGGCCGTGATCGGGCTGCGCGCCGAGCCCGACACCGAGCGCCAGGGTCTCGATCTCAACGAGCACGGCGAGGTCGGCTACAACTACTGATCGATCGGCCCCCGTCTTTCTCCCTCTCCGTCGTATCGATGGCCCCGGCTGGGTTTCCAGCCGGGGCCATCACCATTCGTCCGGAGGGGCGCGCGCCGCGCGCCCGGCGACACGCACCAACGCTACGTCGGTACCTGCACCGATCTCCGTACGCCCCGGCGCCGAGGGACCGGCGCCCTCCACGCCCTCCGTCGATTTGTTAGCAGGCTGCTGAAAAAGGGCTAGCGCCTTGAGGCGCGTCGACGAGCGTAGCGAGTCGGCTTGGGGGTGGGGCCCCACGAAAATCGCACTTTTCGTGGGGCGGGGGTCTGGAACCCGCGCGCTTCGCGCGCTCCCCGAGGAAACATCGACAGGCGCGAAAAAATCGCGTCCGCGAGTTTTTCAGCAGCCTGTTACAGTCGACGGACCCCTCGCGCGCCTCGGTGGCCCATGTCCTCGATCGATCTCCACGCCCAGGTGACCCGGCTCAGGCGCACGCGGCGCGGCGGCGGAGCCGCGCCGCTCAGGGTCGGGATCTGGGGCCCCGGCAAGCGCGCGCTCCAGTTCTACGCGCCGATCGTGCGCGCCCTCGGCGACGAGCTCGAGCTGGTGGGCGTCGCGGGGCGGCACAAGGCGCGCGCGCAGGTGGTCGCCGGGCCGTACGAATGCGCCGCGTTCGACTCGATCGACGAGCTGGTCGAGAAGGCGCGCCCCGACCTCCTGATCGTGTGCGTGAGCTACGGGATGAACGGGATCGCGGCGCTGCGCGCGCTCGACCTCGGCCTGCCGCTCATGCTGGAGACGCCGCTCTCGTCACGGCTTCGCGAGTGCGACGCGATCGTGCAGCTCGTGGCCCACGAGGACCTGCCGGTGCAGGTCGCCGAGCAGAACTTCCTGTTCCCCGTGGAGCAGATGAAGACGCAGCTCGTGGGTGAGGGGCTCTTCGGCGAGGTCGTGACGGTCGAGAACGACTACTGGGGCTTCCGCTACCACGGCATGAGCCAGCTCCGCATGCTCGCCGGGTTCTCGAACCCGGTGCAGCGGGTGCGCGGGATGGAGCGCACCGTGAAGGTGTGGCCGCACCCCTCCCGGTGGGACGGCAACCCGGCGCGCGAGGACGAGCGCTGGTGGTGGGGCTGGCTCGAGCACGCCTGGGGCACGGTGAGCCTCTACCACTACACCTCGATCTGCTACGACGCGCCGATCCGCGGCGCGCGCAGCTTGCGCTTCTACGGCACCGGCGGCTTCGGCTCGAACGAGCACTACTGGCGCTTCGACGCCGATCGCACCGGGCAGGAAGAGGTGCCGGTCGAGTGGGAGTGGAACGACCTCGGCGGCGGCGCCCGCGCCCTCGCGGCGCTGGTGGCGCGCCCCGTGGGCGGCGCGTCGATCCGCTGGGAGAACCCGTTCGCCGATCTGCCCTTCGACGACGACCACATCGGCGTCGCGTGCTCGCTGATGGAGCTGGTGCGGGCGGTCCGCGCGGGACGCAGCGACGTGCGCTACGGCGTGGAGGGCGGGCGCATCGACCAGGAGCTCTGCACCGCGATCGAGGTCAGCCACCGCATGGGTGGCGAGGCACTCGCGTTCCCGCTCGACCGCTCCCTGCTCGGCGAATGGGATTGAAGCCTCTCGCGCGAGCGGCGCTCGCGGCGCTCGCGCTGGTGTGCGCGCTGGCGGCGCCGGGCGCGGCGGGTGAGGGGACCTCGCCGCTCTACGTTGGCGCGGATTCCGACCTGTGCGCTCGGTTCGGTCTCGATCCGCTCACGTCCCCGCAGTGCGCGCCGAGCGTCCGTGAAGTGCCCGCCACGCCGGGGCTCTCGCTCATCGTCCTCCACGACGCGGCGCTCGCGGACGCGGAGGCCGAGCGGCTCGTCGCCGACGTGCTCGACGGCGCGACGCTGCTGGTGATCCCGGGTCGGGAGCGCGGCGCGGCGCTCGCGGCGGACGCGGCCGCCGCGGCGGGTGCGGCGATCTCGTTCGCGGACCTGAGCGACGCGGTGTCGATCGCGGCCCACGCCGAGGGGCCCGCCGACATCGCGTGGCGCTCGGCCCCGCAGGTCCGCGAGCGCACGGTGCCGAGCGCGCCGGCCGGCGTGCTCGAGCCGCTCGTCTCCACCGACGGCGGCGAGGCGCTGCTCGCCCGGCTGCCGCTCGGGGCTGGCCAGGTGCTGTTCTGGGCGCCGTGGCTCGACATCCGCAACGCGCGCGCCGCGCGGCTCGAGGAGAAGGGCGCCAACTACTCGCTGCGGAGCTGGCCCTATTTCAACTACTGGCTCTACAGGATCGAGGCCGAGGCCGCGCGGGCCGAGCCGCTCGCGTTCCACGAGTGGCCGGGCGCGCCGGTGCCGCACCCGCGCACCTTCCCGAAGATCCTCACGCTCTTCGGCGGCATGTTCGCGGTGAACCTCTCGGCGTTCCTGCTGGTGCGGCGGTACAGCAAACGCCACCCCGAGCTGCTGATGGGCTTCTACGCGCGCTCGTCGGGAGGCCCCGGCCGCGAGGGACCGCGGCCCTCCACGGACGGCGCCGCGGCGTGGGAGAGCGTGGGCTTCCGCCGCCCGCTCGCCGGCTTCCTCTACCTCTTCTCGGTGTCGCTGCTCTTCCTGGTGCCGGGTTTTCTCGCGGTGCTGTCGTTCAACTACAACCAGGTGGCGCCGTTCCCCGAGGCCGTGGGCGCCTGGCACATCATCCAGGGGCTGATGGGGGTGTTCTGGATCTTCCTCGATCTGGGCACCGGCTACGCGTTCGTGAAGTACTTCGCCGAGTACCGGGTCACCGACCCGGCGCGCGGCGTGATGTACGCGCAGCTCTTCGTGTGGTGGCAGGCGCTGTCGGGGATCGCGCAGGTGGGCGTGGTGGCGCTGGTCGCGGCCGGCGTGCTGCCGCAGACCACCTACGCCTACCTGGCGTGGGCGTTCCTGCTCCACGCCGTGATCCAGTACCCGGGGTTCCTGAAGCTCTTCGCGCACCTCTTCAACGCGCTGCAGCGCTTCGACCTCCACCAGACCATGGGCGTGCTGACGATGGTGCTGGCGGTGCCTACCAACTTCCTCGCGGTGATCGTGATGCGCGGCTGGGGAGCGCGCCATCCCGAGTTCGGCGAGGCCACCGGCGCGACCTTCGGGCTGGTGCTCGGCGGCTACCTGAACGAGCTGCTGCTCTTCACGGTGGGCATGGGCTTCCTGCGCGGGCTGGGCGTGAAGACGCGGGTGCTCTTCCTCGCCCACTTCGACGCCGCGGTGGTGAAGAGCGCGCTGCGCTACGGGATCGTGGTGGCGGCGGGTGGCGCCGCCGCGGCGGCGGGGATCTTCGGGCAGAGCTACCTGCTCGCCACGCGGCTGCCGAACTACCCGCAGATGTCGGGGATCCTGCAGGTCTCGCTGAGCGCGCTCGTCGGCTACCTCTTCACCCAGCGTTTCATCGACACGCTGGTGCCGACCATCTCCGAGGCCTTCGCCCACGGCAAGCGCGCGCTCACCCAGTACACGATCGGCGAGACGGTGCGCTGGTCGACGCTCTCGACGCTCTGCTACGGCGCGCCCTTCGTCGCGATCAGCGACCTCTTCATCCTCGGCGTCCTCGGCACCCAGTGGGAGCGCGCCGCCGAGTACACCCGCGCGCTGCACCTGTGGGGGATGACCCAGTTCCTCGGGCTCATCCCCGACTCGATCGCGCTCGGCGCCGGGCGCACCCGGATCTACACCGGCACCGTCGCCGCCGAGCAGGTGGTGAAGATCGGCGTGGCGTGGGTGCTGGTGCCGCGGATCGGGCTGTGGGGGATCATCGTGGCGTCGCTGGTCGCCACGTTGCTCGCGAAGATCGCCAGTTCGTGGTGGCTGGTGAACCGCTCGATCCTGCGCGTTCACCTGCCGTGGTGGCAGAGCGTGGTGGCGCCGGTGCTGGCCGCGGCGATCGTCGGCGCCGCCGTGCGCCTCGTCAGCGTGGCGGTGTGGACGCCCACGCCGGGACGGAGCTTCGCGCTGGTGATGATGGCGCTCTTCGTCGGCACGCCGGCGATCCTGTTCCTGACCGCGCTCTTCGGCGGCTGGGATCGCAACACCCTCGCCGAGCTCCACGACTCGATCGAGCTCACCGGCACCAGCCGCTGGCTGGTGAAGCTCTTCTTCCGCTTCCCGGCGCTCGGCGCGCGGCTCAGCCCGTGGCACGGCCGCTTCCCGGTCGCCGCCTTCGCGGCCGCCGAGCGCGAGGCCCAAGAGCTCACCCGCGCGCGAGCGGACGCGCTGCCGTCGTCGAGCTGAGACCGGATACCGAGGCCGACCGGGTCACGAGGCGCGGGCGATGACCTCGAGTCTAGAGAGTCTTGTTGGTGTTCATTTCGCCTTCTGCGTCGGCGGCGGGATACGAGCCGAGTCCATTGAAGTGCAAAGCACTGGCCTCGAAGGATCGAAGCTCTACGCGTGCGGGCGTGCGTCCGAGCGGTGCGATCGTAAGGTCATCGAAAGGCTATGCATCGAGTGGAATCGGTGAGGCCATGCCGCCCCACTGCTCGATGCCCCCTGGCTCACTTGGCAGCACGTGCCAGAGCACGAGCCGGCAGCCGTCGATCGGCGCCCGGTTCGGCTGCCCGAGGGCGCCTGGGATACTCTCGATGCGTCCACGCCATGGGAGGCCTCCATCCTGCATCCTGCATCTGGCGCAGTGATCGCTCCCAAGTCTCGCGGCCCCGAGCTGCGAGAGATCGAAACCGTTGGCAAACGTTAGGCGGCGCACCAGGGGACGCCCGCTGCGCTAGCAGCCGTACACCGTCGTCGTTCGCCAGGCGTGCGAGTGCTTCGCAAATCCCCACAGAGTCGCGATCTGCTCGTTAGTCGGTGTGGAATGCTGGGCCAGCGGAGATTCGTATTGGTCGATCCACCTGGCGCGCTGCTTCTTCACCGTCGCCGACATGCTGCGCCTCGATCAGCTCACAGCCGCGCTGGCCTGCGACCCGCTGTGGCTGATGGATGCCTGCTACGCCGGCACCAAACCCTACGTGCAGGCGCCGCGCGCCGCTGCGCAGGACGGCGTCGACGTGCGGCTGCTCCGACCCGGCTCGACCGACAACCCGATCCTGAGCCCGCTCTTACGCTCGGGCTACCAGCGGCGAGGCGAGGCCGGCGTCCCAGAATTCGAGTGGAACGGGTCCAGGATTCACCTGAAGACGGCCGTGGCCGACGGATTCGGCGCGGTAATGGCGGTGCGCTACCTCCGCGACCTCGAGCACGCGACCGAAACCGTGCTGCGCGGGCGCAACGCCGATCCCTCGCAGGGTCGTCGTCGAGTCGGCGCGCGTGGCGCAGCGGGGGCCGGAAGCGCGGCGTGTGCAGCCGCCTGCGCCGTGCGGATCGGCACCGAGGTCAGCGCGGCGCTCACCGATCGCCGCGGTTGCTGCCTGGGGCGGGATCCCGCTGGTGTGGCGCGGGGTGTAGCTCCATCGCGGGCGAAGGACATTAGGCGAACGTCGTCGAACGGAGCTCAGGCCGGGACCACAGCAGGTCGGGAGCCGGGAGCTCGCGAGCGGATCCACGTGAGCAGACCCCACGACGTGAGGACGACCGTGACCGTCCAGACCTGCTCGTCGAGCGGACCCTGCCAGTGGATGGGCGCGAGCGTCCGGTAGTACTCGGTCGAGTTCGGCAGCGGCGTGAGCTGGTGCCCCAAGTGGAAGTGCAGCACCAGCGTGGCGAGCAACCAGAGAACGTCGACCGCCCGGCCGGAATCGACCGCGGACGCCAGCACCGGGAGGCATGCCATGACCAACGGCAGCACGAGCGGCAGCATCAGCCGAGCCTTGTCGACACCTCCGAAGACCAGCGGCGCCGAGACGACGAGCGCGGCGAGCCACACGGGCTCCGTGCGCAGATAGCCGATGGCGCGTCTGTACCCGACGACGAGGATCGCCGGGATGAGCCCGAGACCGCTCCAGATCTCGAGGAAGAACCGTGGCCAGAACTGCGGTGCGCGCACTTCCTGCCACACGACGTCGAGCGTGGTCGCGAGCATCGAGTATTCGTTGATCGGCGTGATCCGCACACGCACGACTTCGAGCGGCACCACGCAAGCCACGGCGCAAGAAGCGGCGAAGACCAAGAGACGCGAATTCCGCCAGCCGTGACGCACCGCGAACGCCACAACCCCTACTGGCGCCAGCGTGAAGAGCGACTCCTTCTGCAGCACTCCGACGGCTAGGAGGGGCGGCAGCGCCCAGAACCAACCGCGCCGTAGCGTCCAGAGCATGGCCACTAGGAAGAGCTGCGTCTCCGCGTCGACGAACGCGGGTGAAAACGCGGCGAGCTTCACGGTCCAAAACACACCCACGTAGAGCGCGAAGCCTGTCAGCGCCAGACGCGTGTCGCGCGTCTCGCGACTCAAGAGATCTAGTACCAACGTCAGGGTGGTGAACGTCGCCGCGAACCCGAGGACCTGAAACGCAAGCAGCCCGTGAACGGGCAGGGAGCGCGCCAGGAGCGGTGTCACAACACGCCAGCACCACGGTGCGGCGAGCCGCAGCGACTCGTTCGAATCCGTCGGGAAGGCCATCGCACCGTAGCGACACCCGTCCGTGTCGAACCCGAAGTTCGCCTCCGTGACCGTCGTCACGCTCCAGATGACCGTGACGACGATCGCTGGGAGCACCGCCGTGAGGATTGGTACGACTTGGTCGCGCCTCGTTCCGGCCGGGTTTGGGGCGGACGGCTCGCGGGTCATGGCCGACACACGGGCATCGGAAATGGCCTGATTGGTTCGGAATGCTACCCGGTGATTCGGTACAGGGGCGCACTCTCGCTCCGCCGAATCCCCGGATGCAACCGGTGCGATCGCAGTCGGCCCGGTCGTCGCCGTGAGGCCGAATCCGACTCGCGTGAGCGCCGGTCGTCGCGTTCTGCGCACGAGACGAAAGAAGTGAAGGCGATCGTGACGCGGCGCACGATCGCGATCGTGGGGGCCGTTGCGGTGATGGCCGCGGCTACTGGCCGCGGCTACTGGCCGTGGCACCTCGGGCCGCGCCCACGCCACGGCGCCGAGCGAGGTCACGGAGCTCGCACGAGGTGGCTTTCGCGAGCCGCCCCGGCCGGCGGAGCGACGGCGCCGCCGAGCCGCTCGAGGACGTGCTCACCTCGGGCGTGGCGAGGTGGCGAACCCCGCCGGCGAGACATTCTGTTTCACCGAGGGGACCGACGCGGGCGAGCCGGCCGCTTCTCGGCGCCTTCCAGCCGGGCAGCGAAGCCGAGGCGACGGGCGCGACGGTCGGAGAGCCGGGCGGGCTCGTCCTCTCCAGCTTTCAAGGCTCGCCCATCGGGAACGCTCGGAGTCCCTCCAAAGGGAACGCGATTCGGGCATCGCTGCGATGCGGTGATTCGGGTCGTCGGCGTGACCACGCTGGGTCGTGCAACGGGAACGCCGAGCAAGTTCAGCTCGCCGGACCAGCGACGGTCGCGGCGGTACCCCGCCACTGCTTCCTGGGTGGGTTGCTGTACGACTGTCCTGCATCTGGAGGACGTGCACACCGTCGAGGAGCCGGTCCATGGCGGCGCTCGTGAGCAGCGGGTCGCCGAAGAGCGGGTACCACTCCTCGATCGCCCCGTTCGAGGTGACGATCAACGCCCCCCGCTGGTGGTGCCGCCGGATGATGGCGTGCAGGTCGAGCAGCTCGTCGTGGCGCAGCGGGGTGAGCCCGAGATCGTCGACGATGGGCACGTCCGGACCGGTGAAACGCAGGAGCTTCTTCTCGTAGGTCTGGTCGGCGCGTGCGGCGCGGAGCTGCTGAAACATCGCGTCTGCCGCCGTGTAGAGCGCGGCGTAGCCGGCGCGGCAGGCGCGATTGCCGATCGCCTGCGCGATGTGGCTCTTCCCCGTGCCCGAGGGGCCGACGAGGGGCACGTTCTACCGCTGCTCCACGAAGGCGCACGTCGCGAGATCGAGAATCGTGGCGCGCGGGACCTTGGGGTTGAAGGCAGAGTCGAAATCCTCGATCGTCTTGCTGTGCGCGAAGCTGGCGCGGCTCAGACGGAACCCTCGCTGCTTCGCCTCGCGGCGCTCGACCTACTCGACGAGCAGTCGGTAGAGAGACACGACGTGCGCGGTCTCTTCGTCGACGGCCTGTCGGGTCCGCACCTCGAGGCTCGGCAGCACGGCAGAGAGGCGCAGCTTCTTGAGGATGGGGACGAGATCGTTAGTAGCCCTTGTCGGGGACCGCCGGCGGTTGTAGGTCCAGGAGCTGGTGGGTGGATCGGGCGTAGCGAGGGCGGGGACCCGAAGACACCGCGGGTGGGCTTGATCCACTTCGGTAGACAGGTTTCTTACGCTGCCAGCGTTGCTCGAGCGTGCCTCTCGAACACGGCCGGGCTGACGTTTCCGAGAGCCGAGTGCCGTCGTTGCTGGTTGTAGAAGATCTCGATGTAGTCGAACAGGTCGGCCTTCGCGCCCGGGCAGGACTCGAACCGCTCCCCGAGCTCGCTCTCGAGCGTCGAGAACCAGCTCTCCATCGCCGCGCTGTCGTAGCAGTTGCCGCGACGGCTCATGCTGCTGGTGATTCCGTGACGCTCGAGCACCCGCCGGTAGTCCTCGCTCGCGTATGGACTGACCTGGTCCGTATGGTGCAACGGGCCCGAGGGGGGGGCGACGCCGGCGCAGTGCCATGTCCAACGCTTTGAGCGCCA
>CAYMQR010000078.1:0-6864 GCA_964392195.1 uncultured bacterium
CGCGCGTCGCGAACCTTCGCTTCTTCGAGCGCGGCGAGCTCACCGCCCGGCTCGCGGCCGCCGGCCTCACGCCGCTCGACTTCACGCACCGCGGGGCGATGCTGCTCTTCGCCGCCCGGAAACGGTGACGGTCCTGAACGCCTGGAGGGCCGTCGCTTCGTCGACGGCCCCCGGAATCACAGGTGCAGCACCCACAACGCGCCGAGGGTGAGGATGAAGTACGGCACCAGCGCCGCGGCGCCGGCGTAGTCCTTGGCCATGCGCTGGCCGAAGAACAGGCTCACGATCGCCACGTTCGCGAGCAGGGCGCCGACCCACGCGAGCCGCGTGCCGCCGAAGAGCGCCCACACCGCGCCCAGCGCCGAGGCCGCGCCCGCCAGCACCTCGATGACGGTGATGAGCGCGAACATCCGCGGCACCAGCGGCGCGAGCGGCGACTTCTCGAAGTGGCTCGCCAGGTACTCGAGGTTGCCCGCCGAGTCGAGCACCTTGTCGAGCCCCGACTGAAGGAAGAGGATGCCGAGGAAGGCCGCCACCAGGAGCTGGATCAGGTGGAGCGTCCCGTCCCCCGTGCACGAGGAACACATGGCGAGCGTCACGGCCATCGTCGAGCCCATCGAGTCCCCCCTTGAGCCGCGATCGGGCCGATCGCGGCGGGCCGAGCTTCGCCAACCGCGCCGCACCCGGCAAGGCGCCACGCACGCCACGCGCGATCGGGCCCGCCTCGCCCTCGGCGCGCTGTTCCTCGCCGCCGTCACGCTCGCGGCCGCGTGCAGCGGCGAGCCGACCGGCGGCGACGCGCCGAGCGAGCCGCCGGTGGGCGACCCGTCGTGGCTCGCCCGCGCCGACCAGAGCTACCACGAGGCCGGCGCCCGCATCACCGAGCAGAAGGACACCGCCCGGTACTTCCCCGACGTGTTCCGAGAGATCGACCGGCTCGAGGCCTTCTGGGCCGAGGAGAACGCCACCGAGTTCGTGAATCGCCCCCGCATCACCCTCGAGCAATGGCTGGTGCTGGTGAACCTCGGCGAGCCGTGGCGCAACGAGGTGTCGTGGCGCGGCGGCGTCCACCAGCGCGTCTACTTCCTCAACCGCTGGGGCGCGAAGCTCACCGGCGACCTGTGGGGCCCTGCCGATCTCTTCGAGCGCCCCGCGCTCCACCCCGCCGTCGTCATCACCGACGGCTCGATCCAGGCGAGCGCGCGGATGTACTGGTGGGCCGCGCAGACCCTCGCCGAGAACGGCTACGTCGCGCTCACCTACGACGTCCAGGGCCAGGGCGAGTCCGAGACCTACGGCCACCGCCCCGACGGCTCGGTGTGGTGCGGCGGCGCCGACCAGCCGCCCGATACGCCGCCGTTCCTGAAGGAGGCGAGCGGTTGCCCCGGCTTCCCGTTCCAGCAGTCGGCGAACTTCGGCGGCGGCCACATCGACGCCACCAACTGGCTCCTCTCCACGCCGGACGCGCCGCACACGTTCTTCCAGGACGGCACCGGCACCGCGCCGTTCGATCCGTGGCACGCCTACGTCGACCCCGCCGCGATCGGCGCCGCCGGCCACTCGCTGGGCGCCGCCGCCGTGTCGTTCGTCCAGGGGCACCCCGAGCTGCTGCGCCAGCCGATCCGCGCCACCGTGGCGTGGGACGCGCTCTCCACCTGCGACGACTTCGCGAGCGCCTACCAGGGCGCCTGCGACCCCGCCTACGTGACGCGCCCGACGGCCCCGGCGCTCAACCTCACCAACGACTTCTTCCTGCCGCGCCGGCTCACCGAGCTGCCCGACCCCGCCGCCGCGCTCGCCGGCTTCGAGCTGTGGCGATCGGCGGGCTTCGACAGCATGTCGTTCGCGATCGCCTCGGGCACCCACCTCGAGTACACCCCCGGCCCGATCCTGCCCGCGACCCGCCACGGCGCCGAGGTGGCGGCGTACTACACGCTCGCCTTCTTCGACCGCTACCTGCGCGGCGACCGGACCGCCACCGAGCGGCTGTTGGCACGCGAGCTCACGTTCGTCCACCGCGACCCGCGCGGCACGCCGGAGGACGCGCCCACCACCCTCGCGGTCCAGGAGCTGGCGTCGTACGTCTCGTACTCGGGCGTGGCGATCGACGGCGCCTGCTTCCGCGACTGGCGCTACCGGCGCGACCGCTGCTGAGCACGGAATCCGCGCACTGCGCGCGAATTCGCGACATTCGACGCAATTTCGTTCCGGCGCGGTGCAAGCTCCAATATACTGGGCACCTCTCGCCGCGCGCCTCGGGCGCCGCGACGCCCGCGCCGCACACCGCGCCGCGGGCCCGGACGACCCGCCAGCGACGACCTCCCCGGACATGACCCCTTCCTCATGGTGAGCGGCAAGGCTACCGCCAAGGGCACCGCGCGCTTCGCGACGCGCCGACAGGCCGCGAGCGCCGAGCCCGACGCGAAGCCCGCGCTCGCCTCCCACTTCCGGGTCACGCCGGGCGACGCCCTGACGCTCTCCTCGATCGGGCTCGGCACCTACCTCGGCAGCCCCGACCCGGCCACCGACCGCGGCTACGCCGAGTGCCTCAGGCTCGCGCTGGCGTGCGGCTGCAACGTCGTCGACACCGCCATCAACTACCGCTTCCAGCGCAGCGAGCGGGCCGTCGGCGAGGCCCTCGCCGACCTCATCAAGAAGAAGCTCGTCGCCCGCGACGAGGTGTACGTCTCGACGAAGGGCGGCTACGTGCCGTTCGACGGACGGCGCCCCGGCGACGGCGAGGCGTGGATCGAGGAGAGCTACGTTCGGCGCGGCATCGCGCGGCGCGAGGACTTCGTCGGCACCCACTGCATCGCGCCGGCCTACCTGCGCGACCAGATCGGCTGCAGCCGCCAGAACCTCGGCCTCGACCGCATCGACCTCTACTACGTCCACAACCCCGAGGGGCAGCGGCCGATCGTCGGTCCCAAGGACTTCGCGCGCAAGATGCACCTCGCCTTCGAGGAGCTCGAGGCGGCGGTGGCGCGCGGCGAGATCTCCAGCTACGGCACCGCCACCTGGAACGGCTTCCGCCAGCCGCCCACCGCGCGCGAGCACCTGTCGCTCGCCGAGCTGGTGACGATCGCCAGGACCGTCGGCGGCAACAAGCACCACTTCCGCGCGGTGCAGGCGCCCCTCAACGTCAAGATGCCCGAGCTGGTGCGCGCCAAGACGCAGGAGGTGGAGGGCGAGCGGCTCACGCTGCTGGAAGCGGCGGAGCGCCTCGGCGTCGCGGTGTTCGCGAGCGCCTCGATCCACCAGGGACGCCTCGCCGCCGGGCTCGACCGCAACGTGAAGCGCTACTGCACCGGCCTCACCAGCGACGCCCAGCGCGCGCTGCAGCTGGTGCGCTCGTCGGCTGGCCTCACCACCGCGCTGGTCGGCATGAGCAAGCCCGAGCATGCCCGCGAGAACCTGGCACTGGTCTCGATCCCGCCCCTCGATCCGAAAGCCGCGCTACCGGCCTTCCGCTGAGTCGTTGGCTCCACACCGGAGCCTCGGAGGGCCGGGCTCCTGCCCGGCCGGCATCCGGTGCGGCGTGTACCCTCGGGCAGTGACGCCTACCGGTAGGCGGCGGCGAGCGCGGGCGCGATCAGGCCGAAGAAGTCGACCTTGGGGCGGAACCGGAACACCAGCCCGCCGAGCGACGCGAACACCCGCCCCAGCATCACGAAGTGCTGCGGGACGTGCGCCACCGGGTTGTCCTGCACCAGCGACATGAGCCGCTTCATCTCGCTCTCGGGGTCGAGGTTGGCGAGATCGAGCCCGCCCTGGGCGCGGAACACGTCGAGGAACACGTCCGCCATCTTGGCGAGCGCCTGCGGATCGTCGCCGCGCGAGCGGAAGCCGAGGCGCTCGAGGAGCTCGGCCACCTGCGCGCCGCTGCCGGCGAGGATCGCCGTGGCGAGCTCGGCGTAGGCGCGGCGCAGCTCGGGTGGATACGTGACCACCGAGCCGAAGTCGTAGATCGCCAGCCGGGCGCCCTCGAGCACGCCGAAGTTCCCTGGGTGCGGATCGGCGTGGAACGCGCCGTGCTCGAGGACCTGGGTGCAGAAGCTGCCGATGAGCGCCGCGAACAGCCGGTCGCGATCGGACTCGCCCTCGGTGCCGCGCGCCTCGCACGCCTCCAGGAACGGCACCAGCCGCTCGCCGTCGAGGCGCTCGAGGGTGAGCACGCGGCGCGCGGTGAGCTCGCGGTGGACCCGCGGCACCCGCACCGTGGGGTGGCCGTCGAAGCGCGCCGCGAACTCGGCCACGCGCTCGGCCTCGCCCGCGAAGTCGAGCTCCTCGCGGATCGCGCGGTCGACCTCGAGCGAGATCGAGACCAGGTCGAGCTGCGGGAAGAGCTCGTTGAGGAGCGGCGCGAGCAGCTTGAACGCGGTGAGGTCGACGTCCACGTCGCGCTCCACGTTCGGCACCTGCACCTTGACCACCACCCGGGTGCCGTCGGCGAGCTCGGCGCCGTGGACCTGGGCGAGCGACGCGGCGGCGATCGGCTCGCGCTCGAAGGCGCGGAAGAGCGTATCGGGAGCGGCGCCGAGCTCGCGCTCGATCGTCGCGGCGATCACCTCGTACGGCAGCGCGGGGACGCGGTCCTGCAGCTCCGAGAGCCGCTCCACCCACGGCGCCGGCAGCAGATCGACGCGCGTCGACGCGAACTGGCCGAGCTTGAGCAGCCCGCCGCGCAGCTCGGTGCAGAGCGCGTGGAAGCGCCGCGCCTGCTCGCGGTGGAGGCGCTCGGCGGCCGCCTCGCGCGCGGCGCGCGCGAGCAGCTCGGCGCGCAGCGCGTGGATCCGGTACGCGGCCGCGATGCGCAGTACGTCGCCCACCACCCGCGCAAAGCGCGGGCTCGCCTGCCACCACATCTTGAGCTCGTCGGAGCGGCGCGCGAAGAGCGCGTAGAGCTGGGCGGCGTCGGTCGCCACCGCGGTGGCGTCGCCGAGCACGTCGGCCACCAGGCGGTCGACGTTGCGCAGCACGTTCCCGGCGAGGGCACCGGACGCCGCGACCGCACGCGCGCCCACGGCGAGCCCGCGCAAGGTCTGGTCGAGCCAGAGCGGCATCGGGGCGCCGGCTGCGGGCGCGCCCGGGTCATTCGTCGTCGTGTGCGTGGTCATCGGCGAGGGTCTCCTTCAGGCACTTCGAGCACAGCACCGTGCGTGGACCGGGCACCTCGCGGACCGCGATCGCGCCCTTGCTGCCCTTGGCGAGGATCTTGTTGCAGCGCTCGCACACCGCGTTCACGGCGAGCAGCGACTCCTGCCAGCCGACGATCGGCGCGGCCGCGCTCGCCGGGGCCGGCACCGGCGCGGCGCGCTCGCGCGCCGCGGCATGCGAGGCGGCGCCGCGCCGCGGCGGCAGCTCCGGCTCGCCGCGCGCCGAGCGCGCGATGCTGGCGCTGTCGGAGAGCACGTCCTCGACGAGGCCGAAGGTGTTGAGGAGGATGTTGCGCACCAGGTTGGACACCGAGAGCCCCAGGCTCGCGGCCTTGGTGCGCAGCTCCTGGTCGAGGCTCTCGGAGATGCGGGCGTGGAGCACCTTCTCCTTGCGCTCGCGTTCGTCCTTGTCGTCGCGGTCGTCGATCTCGGCCATCCGTCTCGCCCTCCCGAAGTATCACTTTGTGATACACACAGTGGCACGCGTGTCACACGCCGTCAAGGCGCCCGCCTCGACCGTCTTCACCCGGCGGTGAGGGGCTCGACGGACTCGACCGCCGCGTTCTGGCCGCGCGCCGCGAACGCCAGCACCACCGGCCCGGCGAGCGAGAGCGCGACCCCGACGCCGCGGTGGGTGTCGAAGCGCTCGCCGAACACCCACGCCGCGGCGACCATCGGCACCACCGTCGTCACGCCGGTGCAGATCGGCGTGACGAGGGCCACCCGCCCGTGGGCGAAGGCCGCCTGCACGAACACCGTGCCGAGCACCACCCACAGCAGCACCGCGTAGAGCGGCGCGCTCGTCACCACGTGCAGCCACGACGCCAGCGAGCGCAGGTCGAGGTGACCGAGCGCCTCACCGGCGTGCCACGTCATCACCTTCATGTAGAGGTTCTGCAGCCCGAACGCGAGCCCGGCGGCGAGCGCGAGCATGAACTCGGCGCTCAGCGCGCCGCGCCGCTCGCCGCGCCCGAGCTGGGTGCCGACGATCAGCGCCACCGCCAGCGCGGTGAGCCCGGCGAGCGGCCCGAACGCCGGGCGCACCGAGGTGCTCTCGAGCGGCGACATCGAGACCACCACCGCGCCCGCGATGCCGATCGCCACGCCCAGCCACTCGCGGCGCCCGAGGCGCTCGCCGAAGAGCCCGACGCCGATCGCCATCGCCCACAGGTTGCTGGTGTTGAGGAGCGGCTGCACCAGGCTGAGGTCACCGTTCGCCACCGCCTGCACCTGCACCAGGCCGCCGACCACGCCGAGCGCCATGCCGAGCAGCCACACCCAGTTGCCGAGCAGCGCCCGCACCACCGCGCGCCATCGGTGCAGCAGCGTCGCGAAGCCGATGCCGGGAAAGTCGGCGGCCACGCCGTGCTTCTGCAGCGTGAAGCTCACCCCGATCATCGCCGCCGAAGCGAGCGCCAGGCCGACCGCGTTCAACACGTACCTGCTGCTCCTCGCTCCTCGGTGCCGATGAGTGAGTCCGCTCGAGGCGGGCTCGTGCTACCACCACGATACCCGCGCGCGGCCCGCGCTGGCACGCGCGCACTAGCGCCGCGCACGCTCAGTGCCGATGCACCCAGCGGCCGTCCTCGGCGGTCGCGCGCAGGTCCGACGCGCCTGGCAACACCCAGCGATCGACGAGCAGCCCGTCGGGCGGCGCCACGGTGGCTTGCGCGGGACCGCCGGCGCCGGGTCCCGCCGCGATCCACCC
>CAYMQR010000078.1:6964-13499 GCA_964392195.1 uncultured bacterium
AGGTTCGCGACGTGGGCCCCGAAGTCCCGCGTGAAGTCGTGGAAGCACGCGAAGCGGGCGTCGCCGCCCTCGCCGACCGCCGCCGCGATCTCGCCGTGCGCCCACGCCGGGTAGCGCGACGCGACCGCCTCCCACGGCGCGTTGCCGCGCAGCCCGATCAGCGTGCCCTCGGCGTGGTTGCACGCCACCTCGGGGTTCACGTCGTGGGCGAGGACCTTGAAGTCGTCGATCCAGCCGCGGAACCCGGGCACGCCCGCCTCCGCCGCACCGACCACCAGCTCGCCCTCGCTCATCGTGAAGAGCGGGCCCGGCGCCTCGAAGCGATCGAGCGCGAAGCCGTCCACCAGCAGCGTCACGACGCGGTTGCCGGGCGCGATGCGCAACCCGAGGTGGAGCCAGCGTTCCCCCTCGTCCCGCGCCGGCAGCGCCACCTGGTGGACGACGGCGCCGCCCGCGAGGTACTCGAGCCTCTCGGCGCCCGCGAGGCGCAGCGCGCTGCCGTCGGGGAACGTGACGAGCGTGCGCACCTCGGCGCCGCCAGCGCGGGCGTCGGCGAAGATCCCGACGAACCACGGCACCTCGAGGACCGAGCGCGGCTGCGCCGGCACCGGGTAGTGGATCGAGTCGCTGCCGTCGAGCCACAGGCCCTTGCCCTTGACGCCGCCCAGCGCCACCGGCTCGATGCGCCCGCTACCCGCGGCGACGCGCCCGAACGGCGGCACCTGCCAGCCGAGGGAGGTCGCGGCGTTCTGGACGTGGACCTCCTCCGCCAGATCGGGGACCAGCACCAGCACGTCGGGCGGCAGCCGGATCGGCAGCAGCAGCGTCCGGACCTGGCCGTTCCAGTAGTGCGGCACGCCGATCGACTCGCCGCGATCCGTGTGGAACTGCGTCACCGAGCCCTGCATGTTCGAGACGATGAAGGCGTTCGGGTCGACGTAGTCGTCGAACGCGATCTCGTCGGTGCCGACCCCGGTGCCCATGATCCACACCACGTCCCGCGGCGTGATGGGAGTCGAGTCGAGGTGGTGGTTGGGGAGGTTCTGGAGCGAGTCGAGGATGTTGGCGTTGCCCGAGTAGCCGCGCGGCGACGGCGAGTCGGCGCCGCCCTCGGCGCCCGACGCGCGCCCGCCGCCGAAGCGCACCGCCACGTCGGCGCCGCTCGGGTCGCGGTAGAGGTTCACGCGCCGGTGGGTCGCCGCCGCGACACCCACCGCCCAGTCGCTGTTGTTGATGAGCCCGTCGAGGTGGACGAGCTTGCCGTGGGTCCACAGCCCCGCCACGAGGAAGCCGCGGTCCCAGTCGACCGGCTCCGGGTAGCGCTCGCAGCCCGGCCACCAGCACGCGTGGGGGAAGAGGTTCTGCGAGTTCTCGGCGACCCGCCCCGGCACGCCGGTCATGAAGACGTTGGTGCCCTCGCGGTCGACCCACGGGTAGCTGCCGCCCATGTCCTCGCCGTCGGGGATCGGGTTCCCCTCGGAGTCGCGGAACGGATAGGCGGCGAGGCCGTAGGTGCCGACCATGGCGGGATCGAAGGGCGCGTGGGACATGGGGTGGAACCGGGTCCAGCCGCGCACGTCGCACGGCGCCGCGTCGGGCGGCAGCACCGAGTAGCCGAGGTCGTAGAAGCGCACCAGCGTCTCGCCGGTGTTCGGGTTGGTCCACGCCCGCGGCGCGCCGCCGAAGCGGCCGGTGAGCAAGCGGCCGTCCTGGGTGACCGTGGCCTCCGTCCACTCGGTCGAGAGCGGCACCACCGCGCCCGCGACCGGCGCGCCGAGCTCGACGCGCGCCAGCCGCGCCGCCGCGGTCTTGGGGTTCTCGACCTCGACGTGCGCGGGCGTGCCCCAGAACTGGATGCCGAGGAACGACTGCGACGTGCTGCTCACGATCGTGAAGTCGTAGCAGTCGCGGGAGTCGCCCTCGCCGCACGCGTACGGGTTGGCGTGCTCACCGGGGCGCGCGAACTCCGCGGTGGGATCGCAGACCGCGTGGTGGCCCACCGTGGTGACGCCCGTCAGCATCGCCGGCGGCAGCGGCACCTCGAGCGGCGTGGACGAGGCGAGGATCTCGGGGCCCGGCGGGCCGCTCAGGATCGGCTGGCCGAGCTTCTCGGGCGCGAAGAGCCAGAACGACACCGTCCGCGGCCCGCCCTGCACGCGCACCGCCACGCGGCCGTCCATGGTGGTGCGGTGGCCGGGGACCTGCGGGTGGGTGAATTCGGCCGCGTCGTCGACCATCGCCACGTCGCGCCCGATCGCCGGCGGCTCGGGGCGGTCGCCGCTCGGGCAGCCCGCGCTCGCGAGCGCGCACATCGCCATCGTCCACGTCGCTCCCCATCGCCGCACGGTCCGCTCCTCCCGTGGCGCGCCACCGACCCGCGCCGCGCGCCTCCTCGCCCTTCACCGAAGATCGTCTGCTTCCCCTCGACGATAGGTGGGGCGCGACGGACCGGTCAAACGCCGCGGCGCCCTCGAGGCGCGCCGCGCGGCGCGCTCTTGTGGCTCGTGCGCCGAGCGACTAGCGTCACCCGGCTCTTCGAACCCACCCCCGCGCGCGCAGCGCGCGGGCCGAGCGAGGTGAACCATGAAGATCGGCCTTTTCGCGGGGCTCGCGAGCCCCTTCGCCACCCGCGACGTGGTGCTCGAGCTGGCGCGCGGCGCCGACGAGCGCGGCTTCCACTCGATCTGGCTCGGCGAGCACGTGCTGCTCTTCGACGAGTACCGCTCGCGCTACCCCTACTCCGAGGAAGGCCGGCTGCCCGGCTCCTCCGAGAACGGCATGCTCGAGCAGTTCACCACGCTCTCGTTCATGGCGGCGGTGACGAGCCGCATCCGCCTCGCCACCGGCATCTGCCTGGTGCCGCAGCGCAACCCGATCTACACCGCGAAGGAGGTCGCGGCGGTCGACTGGCTGTCGGGTGGACGCTTCGACTTCGGCGTCGGCATCGGCTGGCTGGAGGAGGAGTTCGAGGCGCTCGGCGTGCCGTTCGAGCGCCGCGGCGCGCGCAGCCGCGACTACCTGGCGATGATGAAGAAGCTGTGGAGCGAGCCGGTCGCCGAGCACGCGAGCGAGTTCTACACGCTCCCCAAGAGCTACCAGGACCCCAAGCCACTCCAGCAGCCGCACCCGCCGATCCACTTCGGCGGCGAGAGCGACGCCGCGCTCAAGCGCGTCGCCGACCTCGGCCAGGGCTGGCACGGCTTCTCGCTCCAGCCGGACGGCGTGGCCGAGCGGCTCGCGGTGCTCGAGCGTTTGCTCGCCGAGCGCGGCCGCAAGCGCGGCGAGGTCGAGGTCACGATCTGCCCGTACTTCACCGGCTGCGACCTCGACAAGGTGAAGCGCTACCGCGACGCGGGGGTCGATCAGGTCACGCTGCTGTTCTTCGCGCCGAGCCCGGAGCTGGTGGCGCCGAGCCTCGACGCCCTGGTCGAGGAGATCGTCGATCCGGCGCGGGCCCTGTGAGGGCCGAAACACGGCCCTGGGGGCCCGTTTCTGCCCTGTTTCGTGGCGTTCCCGAATTCGCTGGCAAGCGCTCTGTACCCGATTTCCATGGCGCAAAGTAGTGAATTTCACTGGCGGCTTGTGATCGTTTCCACTGGCAGCTTGTGAATTTCGACGCCCGCCCCGGGCGCCCTGCCGGAGGGCCGCAGGCTGGGCTCCACTCTCCGGCGCCGACGGAGCACGCCGCCTTCGGCGTCTGCCCTCCAGGCCGCGGTCGATCGGCTGGAGGGCCGCGATCCTTCGCGGCCGGCGCGGCTCGCGGCCCGCGCGCCGACCGCGTCAGCGCGGCAGCTCGGCGCTGAGACCGGCGAGGGCGTCGAGGTACTTGGTGCCGTTGCCCTGGACGACCGCGCCTTCGGTCAGGAACGGATCGGAGGCGGGACCGCCGATCGCGGGCTCGAGCTGGCTGCCCTCGTTCCACTCGTTGAACGTCGTGCTCAACACCAGCGGTGACTCGCCGATGAACGGCCTCACCCAGCGATCCCACGACTGGGCGAGGAAGAGCTCACCCGAGGCGCGCTCGCGCGGCACCGTGCAGTAGGCGAGCCCGGGGCGCACGCCACGGTCGTTGTAGCCGGGCAGGATCGTGGGCACGAACTCGACGCCCAGCCTGCGGGCGGCGTCGCGGTAGCTCACGTAGAGGTCGTGGGTGTCGGAGAGGAAGCGCTCGACCCCGGCGTCGCCGCAGAAGCGCCCGTCGCTGTAGAGCGGGTTGTAGGTCCACACCGCGTCGAAGGAGGCCATGCGGGTGAGGTTGGGCTGGCGCTCGTCGAGGATGCGGCCGTCCTCGCCGGTCACGTACCAGTAGACCTCCTCGCCGATCAGGTACGGATCCATCCCCTGCCCGCGCATCGCCTCGCGCAGTCGCCGCACCGTGTCGCCGAAGCCGCCGGTGAAGCTGCGCGTGAGGTAGAGGAAGACCACCGGCCGCTCGTCCACCTTCAGGTACGAGGGGTGGCCGAACACCTCGCGCCCGAGCGCCACGAGGTCGTCGATCAGGATCCGCTCACCTTCCGCGTCGAGGCGCAGGATGCCGGTGCCGGAGACGTCCACCAGCCCCTGCACCTCGTAGAGCAGCGCGGTGCGCTGCTGGCCGAGGCCGAAGCCCGCGCGGTAGTAGTCGAGGACGCGCTCGCGGGCGCGGATCAGGGTCTCGTCGCCGCCGGTGCCGGGACGCGGCACCGGCCACACGTCGAAGAGGAAGAAGTCGAGCCCGCCCTGGCGCGCGAACACCGAGTGCGCCGCGAGCGTGACCGAGCCCGACGCGTACTCGCCGAGCAGCGGCGTGATGGGCGGCTCGAGCTTCTGGCCGTAGGTGCCGAAGCCCCAGTTCTCGGGGAACCACGAGTAGTAGGCGGCGCCCAGCGAGGCCGTGCGGCTGCGGTCCTTCAGCGGACTGCCGTCGCCGCCCGAGCCACCGCACGCCCCGGCGATCGCGAGCACGGCGAGCCACGACGCGATCGGACCGGGGACGCGGCGCGGCCGTGCGCGCGCAGGGCTCGGGCCACGCACCGCGCCGGCGCGGCGCACGAACGGATCGATCACGAGCGAGTCGAGGGGAACGGAACGAGGCGATCCGGGACGCGCGGCGAGCGCCGCGCGGGAAGCCGGATTCGTACCCGTTCTCTTAGACTTCGGCAACCACGCGGCGCGGAAACGGGGGATCGATGGCGGCGGTCGGCAACTGGGTGGAGATCGTCCGGACCTGCAATCTGCAGCCGGAAAAGAAGATGGACCTGGTGAGCAAGTGGCTCATCATCACCCGCGCGTGCGTGTTCGCGATCACGGTGCTCTCCGCGGCGATCGGCGGGCTGCTCGCGGCCAACGACGGCCACTTCCACCTCGGCCTGTTCCTGCTGGTCACGCTCGCGCTGGTGGTGGCGCACGCCGCCAACAACATGGTCAACGACCTGTTCGACGTGATCCACGGCGTCGACACCGCGGACTACCACCGCGCCAACTACGCGCCCCACCCCATCCTCGGCGGGCTCGTGACCCGGCAGGGGCTCATCGCCGCGATCGCGGTGTGCAACGTGATCGACCTGGCGGTGGCGTTCTACCTCTCGATGACGTGCGGCTGGACGGTGATGATCTTCGCCGTGGTGGGGCTCGCGACCAGCGTCTTCTACGTCGCGCCGCCGCTCAAGCTGAAGCACCGCGGGCTCGGCGAGCCGGCAATCTTCCTGATCTGGGGCCCGCTCATGATCGGCGGCACCTACTACGTCATGGCCGGCCACGTGCCCGAGCACGTGTGGCTCGCGTCGGTGCCGTACGGCCTCGCGATCACCGCGTCGCTGATGGGCAAGCACCTCGACAAGGCCGACAAGGACCGCGCCAAGGGCGTGCGCACGCTGCCGGTCGTTCTCGGCGACCGCCTCGGCCGCAAGGTCACCCAGCTCATGGTGTGGGGCTTCTACCTGCTGACCGTGGGCCTCGCGGCGTCCGGCAAGCTGCCGTGCTGGTCGCTGCTCACGCTGCTGACGCTGCCGGCGGCGAGCCGCTTCATCGAGACCCTCGGCGATCCGCCGCCCGCCACGCCCCAGGAGGCGTTCGAGCGCGCCGCCGACGTGATCCCCGCCGACCTCAAGAAGCGCGTGCGCATGGACGCGCCCACCTCGGCCTATCCGCTGTGGCCGCTGTGGTACGTGGCGTGGGGGATGTGGTGGGGCCGCTACGCCGGCGGTGCGTTCGTGGTGGGGCTGCTCCTTGCGCTTATCCTTGGACAAGGGGCCGGCAACTAGCTCGGCTCACCGAGGCGACGCCAGGCTGATCAACACCGCACTCCCACCTGTCTGGCAGCCGGCTATTCCATTCGGAGAACGCGGACGATGCAACGGCGGACCGGGCGCCCAGCCTCAACAACCACAGGCGCAGGCAAGGCACGCGCCTATCCGCTCCACTTCATCCTTCGCTATAGCGATAAGCTCAGGTCCGTCGACACACTCGCAGAGCATCTGGAAATCTCAGCGCACCTAGGCTTCGTCTGGTGGGGCAAGTTCGGAGTCGGCGCAGCACAAAGCATCCTCGACATCGC
>CAYMQR010000079.1:0-13337 GCA_964392195.1 uncultured bacterium
ACGACAAGGTGCCGTTCACCCCTGCCGACGCCTCTACGGCGACGGCCGCACGATGACGGCGGTGTTGGGGGCGAGCGCGATCGTGCTCCCGGTCAGCACCTGCCACGCGATCCCGCCCGCGCTCGGGTAGGTGCCGCCCCCGATCAGCACCAGGCTCTCCCAGTTACCCGGGCCGAGCGTGTAGGTGGTGGTGGTCGCGTTCGGATTCGCGACCACCGTGCCGCCGGTGTAGGTCCGCTCGAACATCCCGTCGGGCCGCTCGATGGCGCCGGTGAGCGCGCCGCCGATCTGCAGCCCGTCCTCGGGGTACTGCTGCAGGTCGGCCTGGACGTTGGTGCCGGCGATGCGGTGGTAGGCGGCGTCGGTGTTCACCAGCAGGTACGACACCAGCGACCACATCCGCCGCTGCATGTCGCCCGTCTGCAGGTAGTCCATGGCGATCGCGAACTTGCCGAGCGAGAGCGCGTAGCTGAAGTCGCCGAGCTGCTGGATCCAGCGGTCGCGGTCCATGAACTTCGTGGACGCCTTCATGCTGAAGGCCTCGAACGAGATCCCGTCCACGTACGGCAGGTACTCGAGCCCGCGCCGTCCCTCCGGCTGGCCGCCGGTGTAGCTGTTGATGAGGATCTTCACGCTCGCGGGGAGCGCGGCGCGCACCGCGGCGAGCACCTCGCCGACGTTCGCGTAGTAGCTGTCGTCGTCGTAGTCGGCGGGGAACTCGGTGATGAGGCTCGGGTCGATGATGCCGCAGTTGTCGAGGTAGACGCCGTCGTAGCCGCGGGCGAGCAGCTCCTCGATGTCAGCCACCAGGATCTGCACCCACGCGGCGCGCTTCTCGGGAGTGCCGATGTCGAGCCAGTACCAGCCGAACTGGGTCTGGGTGACCGGGTTGCCGCTCGGGCCGTACCAGAGCAGGCCCGCCGCCACCACCTGGTCCCAGCGCGGCTCGCCCGGCTCGGCGCCGGCGATCTTGTCGTACGCGAAGATCGGCTCGTCGGGGTTGGCCGCGTGCAGCGCGGCCACCTTGCTGGCGCCCGAGCTGGTGATCGCCAGGTCGTGGACGTTCGCGATGTAGTCGATCTGGTCGGGCGTGTTCGAGAACGAGCCGGCGAACACCGAGCGAACGCCGACGGCCTCGCTCGAAGGGGGCGGCTCGACCACCTGCGCGGGCCGCACCACCATCGCGGTGTTGGCCGGCAGCGCGATCGCGGGCACCGCGACGAGCTGCCACGAGAGGTAGGTCGGGCTCGGATAGGTGCCGCCGCCGTTGAGGGTCAGGCTCTCCCACGCGCCCTCGTCGAAGGTGTAGGTGAGGGTGGCCGCGTCCGGGTTCGCGATCACGCGCCCGCCGGTGTAGCGCCGCTCCACCAGCCCGTCCTCGCGCTCGACGAGCGCGCCGAGCGCCTCGCCGAGGTCGAGCTCGTCCTCGGCGTACTCCTGCAGGTCGGCCTGGGTGTTGGTGCCGAGGATGCGGTGATACGCGTTGGGCGCGTTGACCAGCAGGTAGGAGGCGAGCGACCACATGCGGCGCTGCATGTCGCCCACCTGCATGTAGTCCATGGCCACCACGAGCTTCCCCTGCGCCAGCGCACGGGCGAAGTCGCCGAGCTGCTGCAGCCAGCGCGCGCGGTCCATGAACTTGCTCGAGGCCTTCATGCTGAAGGCCTCGAACGAGAGCCCGTCGATGTAGGGCAGGTACTCGAGCCCGCGCCGGCCCTCGGGCTGGCCGCCGGTGTAGCTGTTGATGAGGATCGGCACGCCCGGCAGCGCGGCGCGCACCCGCGCCAGCACGTCGCCGATCGCGGCGTAGTAGCTGGTGTCGCCGTAGTCGAGCGGGTACTCGTTGATGAGGCTCGGGTCGATGATGCCGCAGTTGTCGAGATAGATCGCGTCGTAGCCGAGCGCGAGCTGCTCGCGGAGGTTGGCCACCAGGATCTCGACCCACGCGGCGCGCTTCTCGGGCGTGGTCACGTCGAGCCAGTTCCAGCCGAACTGCGTGTTGACCACCGGGTTGCCGCTCGGGCCGTCCCACAACAGGCCCGCGGCCACCACCTGGTCCCAGCGCGGGTCGCTCGGCGACGCCCCCGCCACCTTGGCGTAGCGGTACACGGGCGTCTCCGGGTTGGTGGCGTGGATCGCGGCGATCTTGCTCTTCCCGGAGCTGGTGATGACGAGGTCGTGGACGTTGGCGACGTAGTCGAGCTGGTCCGCGACGTTCGTGAACGCTCCCGAGAACACCGAGCGCAGCCCCGACGCCTCGCCCGGGAAGGGCGGCGGAGGCGGCGGATCGGGCACGAAGCTGCTGACCGCGAACACCAGCACGTCGAGATCGCAGAAGTCGGCCGGACTGTAGGTGAGGTAGCGGACCGAGAGCTCGCGGGACGCGTTGACGAAGCGCCCGAAGTCACCCGAGAGCGGAAACGTGAGCGGCTGCCAGGTGTGATAGGTGGCGCCGTCGTTGTACCCGAGCGTGACCCAGCTCCCCGCCGCGAAGTCGCGCACCTGGAAGGTCCAGCGCTGGGTGGCGCGCGGCTGGCCGTAGAAGTTCGAGACCAGCGCGAGCCCCGATGCCGCCGCCACGTCGAGCCCGTCGGGCAGGGCGAACGTGAACGTGCCCTGGTAGCCGAAGATGCTCGGCGTGTAGCGCTGCGCGCGGGTGGGCTCGGTGGTGGTGCCGGTCAGGTCCTTCTGCGCGAGCACCGAGAGCGGCTGCGCGCCGGTGCTGCCGCGCTGCGTGGACACCGCGGTGGGCGGGACGTTGACGGTGACGTAATCGGCGCGCGCGGCGCCCGCGATCAGGACCACGATCGCGGTGAGCGCGGCGCGCACCAGGCTCGGAGAGATGCGCATCGATCGGCGGTGGGTGACGCGGGCGGACGAGGGAAGAGCGGACGCGTCGACGGGACGCGCCCGGATCGTGCCCAAGGCGCGCCCGTGGCGCAAGCCCGTCAGCGCAAGCGGGGGCGGCGGCGGAGCGCGAGCGACGCGAGCCAGGAGGCGACCAGCGGCGCGAGCGCCGCGAGCGGCGCCGCGCTCGAGCCGGGGGTGGCGCCGGGGACCGTCGCGCACGTGGCGTCGTCACACGCGTCGCCGAGCCCGTCGCCGTCGGTGTCGGTCTGATCGGGGTTGGCGGCCGCCGCGCAGTCGTCGCAGGCGTCCGGGATGCCGTCGCCGTCGCCGTCCGGGCCGCCGCACGCCTCGTAGGCGCCGGCGTCGCAGGCGGGATCGCCGGAGCCGTGTCCGTCCACCGGCCGCGCCGCGCCGCGCTGGTCGGTGGCGGGGCAGGTCGCCGTCCCGGTGGCGTCGATCGCGACGCTGCCCGCGAGCAACGGGTGCACCGGGGTCGTGCCCGACTCCGAGGCGAGCGGGCCGAGCCGCGCGTCCGGAGTGCTCGGGTGATCGTCGGCGGCGGTGAGGGAGCAGGTGCTGGCCGGGCTCTCGACGTTGCCGCCCGCCGAGGTGATCGCCGCGGCGCCGCCGTCCGTGGCCGCGCACGAGCCGTCGACCACCGTGCCGTGGAGCGTGGCGCTGCCCGCCGTCGCGGTGCGGATCGCGACCCCCGAGGCTCCCGCCACGACCGTCGCGTGGTGAAGCTCGAGCGCCTCCTCGTTGACGAGCTGCGCCGCCTCGCCGGCGGCGGCGTTCCAGCCGTTGCCGGAGAGCGTGACGTTCTCGGCCCGCAGCACGTCGTCGAGCGCGCTCGCGCCGCGCGCGAGGTTGCGCAAGCCGGCGCCCTGGTTGGTGACGATCCCGGCGCGCGTCACCGTGGTGGTGCCGCCGTACGACACCACGCCCGCGCCCACGTTGCTGGTGATCGAGGAGGTGGTGATCGCGAGCGCGCCGCCGGGCTCGGGCGCGAGCGTCGCCGACCCCGGGAAGCCGTTCGCGACCGCGCCGCTCGCCGGGTCCGCGACGTTGAGCGTCACCGTCGATCCATCCACGGTCATCGTCGCGCCGCTCGTCGCGACGAACAGCGCGCCGCCGATCACGGCCTCGTTCCACGCCAGCGTCGAGCCCTCGACCCGGCTCTCGCCCGCGCTCGCGATCGCGCCGCCCGAGCCCGGCACGCCGCCGACCGTCACGGCGACGTTCTCGCGCAGCGTCGCGCCGCGGATCGTGAGCGAGCCGAAGTCGAGGATCGCGCCGCCGAGGGAGGCGACGTTGGTGGCGAAGGTGCTGCCCTCCACCACCGCGCTGCCGGTGTTCATGAGCCCGCCGCCGAACGGCGCGGAGTTCGACTCGACGCGGCTCGCGAGGACCGTGAGCGTGCCCGCGTTCGAGATCCCGCCCGAGGAGTCGTACGGCACCGCGTACGGAGCGGGACCGCCGTTCGACCGCACCACGCAGCTGTCGAGGGTCAGCACGCCGTGGTTGAGGATCCCGCCGAGCCCGTTCTGCACGGTGAGTGAGGTCAGTGACGCGGTGACGCCGCTCGCGACCTCGACCACGGCGGGGCTGGTGTCGGCGATGGAGCCGTCGACCAGGAACCCGCCGTCGAGGACCGTCGTGTCCGCGCCGGAGCCGACGAGCGTGACGTCGTCGGTGAGCGTGAGCACGGCGCTCTCGCTCGCGATCCCCGGATCGATCGGCGGGGCGCCGAGCTCGTAGAGCCCGGCCGGGATCGTGACGAGGTCGGCGCCCGGGCTCGCGTTCGCCGCGCCGACCGCGTCGCGGAGCGAGCAATGCACGTCGCACACGCCGTCCGCCTCGGGGCCGGGCACCGTGACGGCGAACGTCGCCGCTCGCGCGATCGTCGTGCCGTGCCCCACGAGGGCGGCGATGACGGTGGCGGCGATCAGGCGCGGGAGTCGAGGGACGAGCTTGGGCACGGCGATCGGGGCTCGGGTCGCGACTACCTTCGCACAATCGCGCGCGGTGGTCGTCATTGCGGCACCGCGAGGACCTCGGCTAAAAGGGGGCTCGTTTGCGATGTCGTGGGGGAGTCGCGATGGATTCCGCGGAGTTCCGAGGTTTCGTCGAGCGTCTGGCCAAAGCCATGAACGCGTGCGTCGTGGACGACAAGGGCGAGCTCGGTCTGGACGTGTCGCTCGACGACGGCCGCCACCAGCACGTTTACCTGGGGCTGGTGAAGGACGCCCTCGACCGGCCGCTGCTCGCCGCCTACGCGAACATCGGCGACTCCGAGGACATCGACCCGATGGCCGCCCTCGAGCTCAACTCCACGACTCCCTACGGCGCGGTCGCGATCCTCGACGGGCGGGTCATCATGCGCCGCACCGAACGTCTCTCGAGCCTCGACCCCGAGTCGCTCGCCGACTCCATCCAGCTCCTCGCTCTCAACGCGGACCTGATCGAGCAGACCCTCTACGGGCGGCGCGACCGGTTCTGAGCCTGGCCTTTCCAGGCTGAGGTCGAGCGCCCGGAGCGCCGGCGGGGAACCCCGCCGTCCCCGCGCCGGGCCACCGCGGCGCGGGCCCGGCTGTAACGATCCGCCTATCGGCATTAGTCTGTCCCCGTGCTATGGCGCGGCGCGACAGAATCTTCCTATGCTGGTGACATGTGCATCTCCGGCTCCCGGGGGGGCGCCGTCGACCGAGCCCGACGATTCGGGCTCGAAAGGGGCCCGCGGTGTCTCTCGGCGACTCGCTCGCTTCCCAGCCCGAGGTCTCGGCACCCCCGGCCGAGCCCATGAAAGCGGCCCACGTGACCCCCGCGCTCGGAGTCCCCGCCCCGCCCCCCTCGCCGCTCCCCGATCGAGCGGCGCGACCCGTGCCCGCGCGGCTGGTCGACGGCGAGGGCCACCCCAACACCGGCGCCTTCCGGGGGGTGATCGGCGACCTCAACACCGCCGACCTGCGGGACCCGTTCCGCGCCGGCCCCGCCCGGTGGCTGCGGGAGAAGCGCTGGAACCAGATCAACCTGGTGTCCCCCGACGTCGCCGCCGGGATCGCGGTGCTCGACCTCAAGTACCTGGCGAGCGCGTTCTGCTACGTCCTCGACCGCCGCACCAACCGCCTCCACGAGTTCGCGCGTCTGGCGCCGTTCGGCCTCGGCCTCACGTTCACCGGTGACCCGCGCCGCGGCGCGGTGCGCTTCTCGAGCCGCGGCATCCGCATCGAGCTCGATCACGACGTCCCGAGTGGTGTCCGCCGGCTCGAGCTCACCTCGCGCACCTATCGCGGCGCGATCGACCTCAGCCTGCGGATCGCGGACGACGGCCGCGCCACCACGCCGATCAACTCGGTGCAGGGCCTGCCGCCCTACGGTCTCATCTACAGCCATCGCAGCGGGCCGCTGCGCGCCTCGGGTCAGGTGATGGTGGACGGGCGCTCGTGCGCCCTCGCCGAGGGCGACTCGTACGCGATGTTCCACTGGCTGTGGGCGCTCCATCCCCGCGACGCGCGCTGGACGTGGGTGAGCGGCGCGGGTCGCAGCGCGGACGGTCGGCGGGTGGTCGGCTTCAACCTCACGCGTGGTTCCGACGGTCTGGGCGAGCCCGAGAACTTCCTGTGGTTCGACGGCGAGCCGGTGCCCGTGGGCCGCGTGAGCTTCGCCATGGACCTGGCCCGCAAGGACGGCGAGTGGGCGGTGCGCAGCGAGGACGGGCGGGTGCGGCTCACCTTGCGACCCGACGTCGTGCGCCAGGGCCAGCGCGACGCGATCTGGGCCAAGGTCTACTTCCGCCAGCCGATCGGCCGCTTCAGCGGCACGCTCGTGGACGCGCGCGGCAACACCGTCGAGGTCCGCGACCTCGCGGGCTTCGCGTCCGACCAGACCGCGCACTGGTAGGCGCGATCTCGCCCGGTCGCGCGGGCGGACCCTGGTAGTCTTGGCGGCCCATATGGCTTCCGGGACGAGCAGGCTGCTGAAGATGGCACGCGCCAGAGGCGCATCGACGAGCGTAGCGAGTCGGCTTGGGGGCGGGGGTCTGGAACCCGCGTGCGCTTCGCGCACGCTCCCCGAGGAGACATCGACAGGCGCGAAAAACTCGCATCTGCGAGTTTTTCAGCGGCCTGCGAGCGCCTCGCCCCTCGCCCGCCGGGCGTGGCTGGCGGCCAGCCTCGCGTCGGCGGCGATCTTCGCGGCGAGCTTCGCGAAGACCGGTTTCGGCGTGTTCGGTGACGGAGTCGGCTACTACGCGCCGCTCAGGTCGCTGCTCTTCGACCACGACCTCGCGGTCGCCGACGAGGTGGCGCGCTTCGCTCCCCAGCGGTGGCCGCACCCCGTTCCCGCCCACAGCAAGTTCCCGATCGGCCTGTCGCTGGTGCTGGCGCCGTTCTTCGTCGCCGGCCACGTGCTGGCGTCGGTGCTCGCGCTCGCGGGAGTGGCGGTCACGACCGACGGCTACTCGTGGCCCTACGAGCTCGCGTATTGCGCCGGCAGCTTCGCGCTCGGGTGGCTCGGTCTGGTGGCCGCGTGGCGTGGCGCCCGGCTCGTGGCGGGTGAGCGCGCCGCTCTCCTCGCCGTGCTCGGCGTGTGGTTCGCCTCGCCGCTCTTCTTCTACCTGCTGATCGAGACCTCGATGGCGCACGCGGTGTCGCAGGCGCTGGTGTCGGCGACGCTCTACGTCGCGCTGACCCGGGACTGGCGCCACGATCCGCGGGCGAGCGCGGCGGTGGGCGCGTTGCTCGGGCTCGCGACGCTGGTGAGGCCGCAGGACGGGCTCTTCGCGCTCACCCTCGGCTGCTGGGCGCTCTTCCCGCCGCTGGCGTCGCCGCGCGGAGACGGCGCGCCTTCCCGGCGCGGTGTCCCGCGCGGCCCGGGGATCGCGGCGCTCGTGGCGGCGGGGGTGGTGTCGGTCCAGGTGCTCGTGTACGTGGCGTCGTTCGGCTCGCTCTCCGCCGTGCCGTACCTGCACGAGGCGGCGGCGGCGGGGCGCGGCCTGACCTTCGACTGGCTCCATCCGCGGCTCGGCGCGGTGCTCGTGTCGCCGCTGCACGGGCTCTTCTCCTGGCACCCGCTGACCGCGGTCGCGGTGCTCGGGTGGGCGGCGCTGGCGCGCAGCGACGCGCGGCTCGCGGCGGGGCTCGCGCTGGGCTGGCTCGCGCAGCTGTGGGTGATCGGCGCCTGGCACGACTGGTGGCAGGGTGCTTCGCTCGGCGGCCGGATGTTCGCGAGCTCGAGCTTCCCCTTCGTCCTCGGCCTGGCGGCGCTGTGGCAGACGCTCGCTGGCCGCGCCGGGCGCCTGGCCGGCGCGGCCGTGACCGCGGCGGCGGCGGCGTGGAACGTCTCGCTCGCCGTGCAGTACCGGCTCGGCATGCTGCCGGCCGAGGCGCCGGTGTCGTGGCTCACGATGGCGCGTGGGCACGTCGAGCTCGTGCACCGGATCGTGGCGCGGGTGGCGGGCGGGTGAGCGACGCGCCGGGCGCACGGCGGCCGCTCGCCTGGAGGAGAGTCGTCTCGTCGGCGCTGCTGGGGCCGCCGGTCGTGGCGCTGCTGATCGCCGTGACGACCCGCAACCCGCTGCCTCTGGCGGTGGCCGCGGGCTGGCTCGCGTGCGCGTGGCTGGTGCCGCGCGAGCCGGGCGGCGGCTTGCGCGAATGGTGGCTCCCGCCGCCCGCCGTTCAGCTCCGCCGGCTCGCGGGAATGGTGCTGCTCCCCGTGACGATGGTGTCGGCGGCGCTGACCGCCTTCGGCGCGGGGCTCACGATGGCCTCGATCGAGCGCGGCTGGGCGCTCGGGGGCGGGCTCGCCCTCGGCGCCGGAGTGGTCGTGCTGCTGAGCGCGTGGCTGCTCGAGCGGCTCGGCTTCGATGGTTCTCCCGGTCCGATCATGGGGTCGCTGGTCCCGCGCCCGGTGGCGCTCGGCTTCGCGATCGCGGCGCTCGCGCTCGCGGTGGCGGACCGCCGCTACGTGTTCCAGTACACGCTCTTCCTCGCGGCGCTGATCGGACTCGCCACGCTGCTCACGCTCGCCTTCGTCGGGGTCCTGCGCGCGTGGCGCGCGCGGCGTCCGGTGGTCGAGGTCGAGCTGCCGCTGATCACGCTGCTGCTCGGCGCGTGGCTCGGGCTCTTCGTCGCGACGCTCGAGCTCTCGGCGCTCGGCAGCTACGACCTGGTGCAGCTCGCCGAGCGCTCGGCGCGCCACGAGCTGCGCCCCTCGGCGCGTGCCCGCATCGACTCGTTCGGGCTCCGCGGACCCGAGCGCCCGCTCGCCAAGCGCGTGGGCTCGATCCGGGTCGCGGTGCTCGGGGACTCCGCGGCGTACGGGTGGTTCGTGAACGAGGAGGCCGCGTTCCCGCGGGTGCTGGAGCGTGCCCTCGCCACGGCGCTTCCGGGGACGGCGATCGAGGTCCTGAACGCGGGCGTGCCGGCCTATTCGCTGCGGATGATGCGCGACCGCTTCGAGGAGAAGGTGCGCGCCCACGCGCCCGACGTCGTGCTGGTGGTGGACGGCGGCAACGTCGATGCCGCCGATGCCGCCACCTACGAGGCGGAGCTCCGCACGCTGGTGGCGAGCGTCGAGAGCGCCGACGCCACCCCGATCCTGTGCGGCTACCCGTTCGGGCCGCGCCAGGACGGCGCGCGCTGGACGAGCGCGGTGAAGGAGCGAGCGGCGCGCGAGCTCGGCGCCACGTACGTCGACCTCCTCGCCAGCGTGGAGCGCCTCGGCGAGAGGTTCTTCCAGCCCGACGAGATGCATCCCACCGCCGCCGGGCACGTGGCGATCGCCGAGCTCCTCGGGCCGGCCGTCGCCGCGGCGATCGAGCGCCGGCTCTCGCTCACGGCAGGGGCCGCGGCGAGCTCCTCAGACGTCGAAGGTCGGTAGCGGCGCCGGCCGCCAGATGTCGAGGGCGACCGAGTCGTCGAGCTCGAAGTCCGTGAACGTCGCCGTGTAAGGCGCGGCGTTGTCGCAGTGGTACGTGACCACCAGCTTGTCGATCTTCCACTTGCCGTCAGCCGGCCCGACGAGCGCCACGCTGTGCGCGAAGCTCCGGGCCGGGAACACGCCGCGGAAGGTGTCGCCCGGGGCGGTCCCGCCTTCCGGCTGCTGGAACTCCATGGTGTGGCCGTTGAAGTCGAACTTCACCGGTCCCGCCATTCCCTGCGTGCCGGTGGTGATCTCGACCTGGAAGCTGTTCACGCGCGGCATCGGGTGCTCTCGGGATCCGCGCTCAGCGGAAGTACGGGTTGAGCCCGGCCTTGTGGTCGGTCTCGTCGTAGATCGCGCCCACGAACGGCACCGCGCTGCGGAACGAGCGGTGGATCCCTTCCTTGAGCGTGAGATCGGCGGCGCTGCAACCCTGACAGCCGCCGCCCATCTTGATGTAGACGCTGTTGCCGCGCACCGCGGTGAGGCTGATGTGGCCGGAGTGGGCGGCCACGCCGGGGTTCACCTCCAGGTCGATGACACGCTGGATCTGGTCGCGGATCTCGGTCTCCGCGGGGATGTTGTCGGCGATCGTGCCCGCCACTGCGGGCTCGCCGGACTCGAGCTGGGCGCGGACGATGGCGCCGATCTGCGTCGCCAGCGGCTTCCAGTCGCCGTCCTTGGTCTTGCGCGTGACCGAGAGCGTCGAGTCGTCGATCAGCACCGAGTCGACCTCGGGGAGGGCGAAGAGCTTCTCGGCGAGCGGCGAGCCCTGGGTCACGCCCGGCCCGGCGAAGAACCACGACCTCCCCGCGAACACGGGGCGGTCGACGAGGAACTTGCAGGCGTCGCCGGAAGCCTGGGGCTCGGCCTTGATGCGGACCGCGTTGGGGTCGGCAGGCGCGTCCGACTCCACCTGGGCACCCAGCGTGGCGACCGCCGCGAAGGCCTGCACGACCTGGCGGCGCCGGGGCGGCTCGGCCGCTCCCAGGCCCATCGAGCCGAGCGACACGAACGCGGCGGGAGCGGCACCGCCCACCGCGCCACTGGCCGCCGGCGCCGCCGGCGCCGGCGCTGGCGCCGCCGCGGCCGGCGGCTCGGCCGCCTTGTAGCCCGGCTGATACGGGAACACGGCCTCCGCCTCGCGGTCCTTCTTGCCGAGCAAGCGGCCGATGCTGTCGAGCAGACCCATGCGCGTCTTCCTCCGCGAGCGACTCTAATCAGGCGCCGCGCGGACCCGCAAGCTGGGGCGGACGTGCGCCGGCAGGCCGCCGAGGCGTACGCTGGAAGGATGAAGACACCGACATCACAAGGCCCCCGCCTCGCCGTGAGCCGCCGGCGCGGGCTCGCTTCGTTCACCCTCGGGCTCGCGCTCGCCGGGGCGTTCGGTGCCGCCGGCTGCACGCCCACCTGCCCACCCGACTTCCGTCCCATCGAGCTCCCCGAGCTCATGCTGGGGCTGTCGCAGACGCCGGCCACGCTCGTGCCGCTCGCGAACCAGCTCGGCGTCCACTATGCCCGGCCCACGCTGGCGTGGCGCGAGATCGAGCCGACGGTGGCGCCGCTCGGGCTCACCGTCGACGAGCTGCGCGCGCATCCCGAGCAGATCGACGACTACATCGCGAGCCGCGACTGGTCGAGCTTCGACGCCGAGCTCGGCGGCATGCTCGCCGGCGGCGTGATCCCGGTGCCGATCGTCGGCCACGGCTACGTCGGCGCGCTGCCGCGCATGGAGGGGAGCCCCGATCAGCCCGCGGACCCCGACCACCTCGGCCGCGACGAATACCTCGCGCGCATCTACCGCGCCGCCCGCGCCACCGTGGAGCGCTACGACCACGACGGCCACCTCGACGCGCCGGGCGGGCTCGACGTCCGCTACTGGCAGACCGAGAACGAGCTCAACCAGGCGTTCCTGACCGCGCTGTGGGGCTGGCGCAGCCCGAGCCTCCTCGACGCGCTCGGCTCGGCGTGGCAGGACTTCTCGTTCGTGAGCCGGATCCTGAGCACGCTGCGCCTCGCGGTGAAGGACGCGGACCCGACCGCGCTCACCACCATGAACTTCCACTCCGACATCTCCGACGAGCTGATGAAGTTCGTGCTGCAGCCGACCTGGATGGAGACCGTGGTGTCGTGGCGGATGCAGATGGACTTCCTCGGCCTGGACGCCTACCCGAACTACTACCGCGCCACGCCCGTGAACGGCGCGGCGGTGGGCGAGCGGGTCGCGCGGGTCGCCGGCGAGAGCTGCGGCATGCCGATCGTCGTCATGGAGACCGGCTATCCCACCGGGCCCTCGGTCGAGGGCTTCACCGAGAGCCAGCAGGCCGAATACGTCCAGACCGCGTTCGACGGCGCCCTCGCGGCGGGCGCGCGCGGCTTCTTCCTGTTCGGCACCCAGACCGCCGAGGTGTCGACCGTCGAGATCACCCCCGAGGACCTCGCCAACCTCGAGCTGGTGGCCGACGCCTACGAGAACGGCGACGTCGGCGCGCTGCTGAGCTTCCTGCTCCTCAACGTCGACTACATCGAGAGCCACTTCGTGGACGTGCTGCAGGCCGTCGAGCCGTTCTGGGGCTTGGTGCGCGCCGACGGCACCCACAAGGAGGCGTGGGACACCTACGCCGCGATCGCCGCGGCGCCCCACTGAGCCCATGACGGCGCTCCGACGGGGAGCCGGCCGACGGCCGCGGCCGGCCGATGGGCAGCCGGTCGCGGACGCGTGGGCTCGCACCAAGCTCGCGGCCGCGCGCCGCTGGGAGCGCTTCGCGCCCACCGTCGCGGCGGCGACCGGCTGGGAGGTGTGGAATCCAGGCCTCTACGGCGAGCGCTGGCACGAACCCTTCCGCGCGCTCTATCCGCCGCGCCCCGCGCCGCTCGTGGTGTTCGGCCTCAACCCCGGGCCTTACGGCATGGCGCAGAGCGGGATCCCGTTCACCGACCTCAAGCGCATCGCCGCGTGCCTGCCGAGGCTCGCGGCGGAGCTGGCGCGGCGCGGCGAGCCGCTCGCGCTGCCGGGGCTCGCGCCGGCGACGCTCCGGCCCTACCTCACGCGCACCTTCGAGTCGTCGGCGGTGCGGGTCTACCGCTTCCTCGAGCTCGGCTGGGGCAGCGCGGAGGAGGGCTTCCGCGAGGTGATCGTCGCCAATCCGTGCACGCTGCTCTTCATGGACCGCGACACCCGGGAGAACCGCACGCCCGCCGATCTGGTGCGGGTGGTGCGTGCCCGCGGCACCCACGACGCGCGGGCGCTGCAGGACGAGATGGCGCGGCTGCGCTGGCTGGCGGCGAAGGAGTCGATCGAGGAGCTCGCGCCGCGCGCCGCGATCCTGTTCGGACGCGACGTCGCCGCGGTGATGAAGGAGCGGCTCGCGGCGAGCTTCCCGGCGCTGACGGTGATCGAGTGGGAGCACCCGGCGCGGGCGGTGCCGGAGCGCTGGTCACGGGGCCTGCTCGCTGCCCTCGAGGCGCGCGGCGTGCGTTAGGTGCCGGGTCGATTCCGGCGCGCGGCGGATCGAGGACGCCGAGCAGGGCCCGGAGGGACGGCCTCCCGGCCGTCCGTCGGCGGC
>CAYMQR010000080.1:0-13296 GCA_964392195.1 uncultured bacterium
GCCGCCGGGTCAGCACCTGGATCACGCCGCCGATCGCGTCGCTGCCGTAGAGCACCGAGGCCGGGCCGCGCAGCACCTCGATCCGCTCCACCAGCCAGGAGTCGACGAGCGCCAGGTACGGGTTCGGCGAGTTCCGGTAGATCGCGTGGTTGAGGCGCATGCCGTCGACCAGGTTGAGGATCGACGAGCCGGTGAGCCCGCGCACGAACGGCGAGCCCTGGCCGGGCGTGGTGAGCTGGACGTGCACCGACGGCTCGCCGCGCAGCGCGTCGGGCAGCACCTCGGGCCCGTGGCGCCGGATCGCCTCCTCGTCGACCACCTCGATCGCCATCGGCACGTCCGTGGGCGCCGAAGGCAACCGCGTGGCGGTGACCTGGATCTCCTCGGTCGAGCCCGCCGCAGGGGACTGCACCACCTCGACGTCCTCCGCCGCGAGCCCCGGCGACGCCGCCGTGAGAACTCCCCAGAGGAGCCACCGGTGCCAGGCCAGCGAGCCGCGAGGACGTGAGCCGGGAGTCGTCATGGCGCGCGAGGCTATGCAGCGACGCGCGAGACGAGCAAGCGGACCGCTCCCGACGGCGAGCCCGGCGCCGCGCGCTCAGCCGGCGTTGCCGAACATCCGCTCGAGCATGTCGCGCATCTTCTGGTGCAGCAGGTTGACCGCCTTGAGGGGGCGGATCATCACCTTGAAGTCGTCGATCTCCCCGTCCTCGTTCCAGTGCATCATGTCGACGCCGTTGACGTGGACGCCGTCGAGCGACGCCACGAACTCGAGCACCGCGTCGCGCGCGCCCACCACCTCGCGCACGTAGCGGAAGTCGGCGTGCCCGAGCACCTGGTACGCGGCGCTCAGGTACATCGTGGTGAGCTCCTTGCCGCGTTGCGGCGAGTGGACGATCGGCGAGTGGAAGACCGCGTCCTCGGCGAGCAGCTCGCCGAGCCCCGCGAGGTCCGCGTTCGCCAGGATCGCGTGCCACTTCGCGACGGTATCGATCGCCATGAGGTGCTCCTTCAGCGGAAGCGCGTCCAGCGCTGCGAGGCGAGCAGGAACAGCACGAACGGCGCGCCGAGCTTCACGAGCGCCACCAGTGGCGCCCCTCCGGTCGCGAGATTGACCGCGGTGATGATTACCGACAGCAAGCAGAACCCGTAGACCGCCCAGCGCCGCCAAAACCAGATCCCGATGAGGAGCAGCGCGTTGAGGACGCCGAAAGCGCCCTGGGCAGGGAGCACCCAACTCGGCGCGTCCGGGTTGGAGAAGCCTTCCGGCAGAGGCGCCAGTCCGAGCCCCATCACGGCGAGCTGCACCGAGACCGCGACGCCGACGACCAGGAACATCGTCAGACAGCCTCCGCGCTCGCGGACGTCGCCGAAGCTCGGCTCGGCCCCGGTTTCACCGCTGGCGGGCTGGGGATCGAGGGGCTGGGTCGGTTCGCTCATCGCTCGGCTCCGGTGCGGGGGTCGGCCCGTGAGCATCGCTCGCGCGCCGGGCTTCAGGCCACCACCGCTCGCGGCACCGTTCCCCGCCGCAGCCGGTTGTGCGAGCCTCGAGGCCATGCGAGCCGAGCGAGCCTCGTTGCGCCGCGCGCTCGTCGCGCGGCTGTGCGCCGCGGCGTTCGCGGCCGCTCCCGGCTGCGACGGCGGCGGCGCTGGCGCGTCCGCCGACCCGTGGGCGGGGCTCACCCCGAGCGGGATGCGGGTCGGCGACGTCCTCGGCATGGCGACCCAGATGTACGACGGTCCGCGCGCGAGCCCCGAGCGCGACTTCGAGATCCAGAAGCTCGTGTCGTCGGGGTGGAAGCGGATCCGCATCTCGATCGACTGGGGCCACGTCGAGCCGGCGCAGGACCAGTTCACGTGGGAGCGCACCGATCCGTTCATCGCGATGCTCACCGCCGCCGGGCTGCAGGTGGACGGGCGGCTCTCGTACGGTGTCGACTGGGCCGCTCCCGACGAGGACGACTCGGCGATCGAGCCCGCCGACTTCGCCGACTACGGCGCCCACGTCGCCGCCCACTACTGCGGCGTCGTCGACTCGTGGGAGCTCTGGAACGAGCAGAACATCCGGCGCTTCTGGCAGCCCGAGCCCGATCCCGACCGCTACGGCGCGATCCTCAAGGCCACCTACGTGGCGATCCACGCCGCCTGCCCCACCGCCAAGGTGCTGATCGGCGGGCTCTCGTGCTTCGACCAGTACACCTTCCACGAGGGGCTCTACTACTTCGTCGAGGCGATGCACGCGGCGCACCCCGACATCGGCCAGTACTTCGACGCCCTCGCGATCCATCCCTACACGTTCATCCAGACCACCTCGCCCGAGTGGTCGTGGCAGGGCGAGAAGCAGGAGCTGTGGCCGGACCTGCCCGGCCAGATCGCCCTCGCCCGCCAGCGCCTCGCGGCGGTCGGCGCGCCCGGCAAGCCGATCTGGCTCACCGAGTGGGGCTGGCCGTCGCTGATCGTGGGCAAGAGCGGACAGGCCAAGTTCCTGGCGCGCGCGGCGCTCCTGGCGCTGGCGGCGGGCGTCGAGGACCTCGACTGGTACACGTTCTTCGACAAGGAGCCCGGCGACGACTTCCCGCCCACCGAGGACTACTTCGGCCTCTTCACCTGGCCGGGCGCCGAGGGCGGACCGACCGAGAAGCCCGCGTGGAAGGCGGCGACGGCGCTGTCGAGGGTCCTCGGCACGTCGCGCTTCGCCGGCGACCTCGGCGAGGCACTCGGGTTGCCGGAGGGTGCGCACGCGCTCGCGTTCGTCGACGAGAGCGACGGCCACCACACCCTCGCGGCGTGGGACGCCGTGCCGGATCGCACCACGCCGCTCACGGTGCCGGCGCCGCGCGGCGCGGCCGGCCACGTGTGCGTGACCGACCTCGGCCAGCCCGGCTGCGAGCCGGGGAGCGGCGACGCCGAGGTGACCCTCACCGATCGCGCGCTCTACGTGCGCTTCGACCGCTGAACGCGCCGGCCGGTTCGGCGCCCGCTCGGCTCGGAGGGACGGCCTCCCGGCCGTCCGCGGTGTGGCGCGGCGGCCCGACGGGAGTCGGGCCCTCCGAGGGGGACGACGGCCCGGTCGCGTGCCCCGCGCCTCACACGCCGAGGAGCGCGCGCACCGTCGCGCCCTCGACGACGCGCGTCGCGAGCGCGCGGAACTCGTCACGGCCGATCGGCGCCTCGACGAGCACGCCGTCGCCGGCGTCCCCTGCCGCGGCACTCGGCGCGTGGACGCGCCTCGAGGCGAGATCGTAGACCCCGAAGAGCGCGCGCAGGTCGGCGCCCGCCGCCACGAAGTTCTCGCGCAGGATCGACGCCATCAGCGCCGCGTTCACCACCACGGCCGCCTCGATGAGCGCCGCGCGGTAGCCCGGCCGCGACACCGCGTCCTCGCCCCACCGCAGCGCCAGCGCCCGCGCCGCGCCACGCACCGCCGGGAACACCGCGTTCACGATCGAGCGGATCTGGTGGCTCGACGAGAGCTCGAGGTACTCGACCGGCGTGATGAACATGTCCACGGCCGTCGTCACCGCGCCGCACTGGCTGTGGCCGAGGACGACGATCAGCTTGAGGCTCTCGCCCATGTGGCCGATCGCGTAGTCGACGCTGCCGAGCTGCTCGGGGCCGAGGACGTTGCCGGCGACGCGCACCACGAACAGCTCGTCGCAGCGCCGGTTGAAGACGAGCTCGGTCGGCACGCGCGCGTCCGAGCACCCGACCACCACCGCGAACGGGTGCTGGTCGACCACCTGCCCGGGCGCCGCGAGGCCGAAGTCGGCGAGGTCGATGGGCACCACGTGGCGGCCCTCGGCGAGTGTCGCGAGCGACACGAACTGCGCGTTGCCGTCGACCAGCCAGCGCATCGCCTCGGCGGCGTCGGTGGGCAGGCGCCGCACCGGCGGCAGCGACGGGTCGTAGCGATAGATGATCTCGAGCACGTCCGCCTCCACCGCCGCGCTCAGCGCGGCATCGCCTCGAACATCTTCTTCACCGCGTGGTCGAGCCGCGCGCGCACCTCGTCGGACGGTCTCCCCTCGGCGCTGGCGGCGGCGATGGCGCGCCCGAGCCAGAGCGGCGCGCCGGTGCGGCCGTCGAAGATCTCCACCACCAGCTCGGCGGTGGAGACGTCGAGCGCGTCCGGCTCGGCCCCCGGGCTGGCCCTGAGCGGCACCTCGCGGATCACCACCGCGATCCGGTAGCGCACCAGCGCGTCGGGCTGGCCGGTGGCGAAGCGCATCCCGCGCTGCGCGAGCTCGCGGCCGATCGAGTCGCGCAGCACCTGCTCGACGTCGAACGCGGGCGCGGTCCAGATGCCGGCCGGGTCGGAGAGCGTCGCCACGCCGGGCGCCCACGCGTAGCTCGCGAAGCGTCCCGCCGTGAACCCGTTCATCGGCAGCGACGCGACCTGGATGTCCTGGGTGCTCGCCGCGCAGCCCGCGAGCAGCGCGGCGCACGCCAGCAGCCATCGCGCGCGCCGCATCACTTGCCCACCTTCATGCCGTAGCTCTTGAGGATCCGCCGCGCCACGACCTCCACGTGCACCTCGTCCGCGCCGTCGTAGATCCGCGCCGCGCGCTCGTGCGCCCACCAGAACGCGAGCGGCGTGTCGTCGGTGACGCCGAGACCACCGAGGGTCTGGATGGCGCGATCGAGCACCCGCTGCAGCGTGCGCGCCACCGTGAACTTGATGAGCGAGATGTCCTCGCGCGCCGCGTACACACCTTCCTTCTCGATCCGCCACGCCGCGTGCAGCACCATGAGCCGCGCGGCGTTGATCTCGGCGCGGCTCTCCGCGATCCAGCCCTGCACGAGCTGCTTCATGCCGAGCGGCCGGCCGGGCGCGAGCTCGCGGGTGGCGGCGTGGCGGCACATGATGTCGAAGGCGCGCTCGCAGATCCCGATCCAGCGCATGCAGTGGTGGATGCGCCCGGGGCCGAGGCGCATCTGCGCGATCGCGAACCCCATGCCGCGCTCGCCCAGCAGGTTGCCGAGCGGCACCCGCGCGCCGTGGTAGGCGACCTCGCCGTGGCTCGCCCAGTCGCCGCCGCGGTGACCCATCACCGAGAGGTTGCCGATCAGCTCGAAGCCCGGCGTGTCGGTGGGCACGATGATCATGCTGGCGCGCTGGTGCGGCTCGCCGGCGTCGGGGTCGGTCACCGCCATGCAGATCGCGAACGCCGCACCGTCCGCCGACGACGAGAACCACTTGTGGCCGCGGATCACCCACGCGTCGCCGTCCTGCACCGCGGTGGTGCCGAGCCACACCGGGTTCGAGCCCGCGTGCTCGGGCTCGGTCATGGTGAAGCAGCTGCGGATGTCGCCGCGCACCAGCGGCCCGAGGTAGCGCGCCTTCTGCTCCTCGCTGCCGAACTCCATCAGGATCTCGATGTTACCGACGTCGGGCGCCTGGCAGTTGAAGACGTAGTGGCCGATCGGGCTCTTGCCGAGCTCCTCGCTCATGTGCGCGAACTCGGTGAGCGAGAGCCCCGCGCCGCCGTGGCTGGCCGGCACGTACGCCGCCCACAGGCCGGTTTCCTTGGCGCGCTCGCGCGCCTTCGCGAGCGCCGGCAGCGACTCCTTGAAGCCGCTCGCGGCCACCTCACGTTCGAGCGGCAGCACCTCGCGCGCCATGAAATCGCGCAGCGTCGAGCGAACACCCTCGACGCGCGGGGTCGGCGAAAAATCCATGCCTGGGCCCTCCTGGAGACGACGACGTGAGATCGGGCCCGAGCATAGGCGAAGCGCGCCGAGAATGCGCCGGCGCGCTCACGCAGCCGCGGTCGCGCCACGCATCACGAAGCGGCGATCGAGCGCCTTCAGCCGTTCGACCACCCCGGTGTACTCGAGCTCGGACCACGGCAGCATCGCGGCGCCCGAGAAGCCCTGGCGGCGCATGTCCATCGCCTTGTCCGCGACCCGCTGGCGGACCGTGTCCCAGAACGGATGGTCGAACACGTCGATCGGCTCGGTGAGCTTGCCGTCGTGGACGCAGAAGGCCGCGCAGCTCACCACCGGCGGCCCGTCGAAGTAGCTCACCGTCGAGCCGAGCCGCACCGGCATGAGCGGCATCTGGTGCGAGCCGCGCATGCAGCCGGCCACGAAATGGCCGAGCGCGTAGGGAGCCACGATCTCGCCGGTGGCCGGGAAGTTCATCTGCGCCCGCACCAGCATCACCGGATCGTCCTTGCCGGTGTACTTGCCCGCGATGTTGTGGAGCCGCGACGTCGAGACCACCGCAGCTTGCTCACCGCTCGCCCGCGACCACACAGACTCCACCACGAACCGCTCGTTGTCGCGCAGCAGGGTCGCGAGGTCGTAGATCTCCTCGGGTGTCACCAGCTCGATCACCCGGTCGCCCTCGGTGCACTGGACGTCCATGATCACGAACTTGAAGCCGCGTCCCATGTTCGGCGAGAGCATCAGGCCGGGCGTGTTCATCACGTCGGCGAACGCCAGGTAGAGCGGCAGGTCGTAGGCGCCGGGGTCGGTCTTGTCGGCGGCGAAGAACAGGAACGGCTCGTTGGGACGCTCCTCGAACTCCATCTCGGCGACGGCCGGGCCCATGCCGGTGACGTTGCCCGCGAACGAATCCTTGAGCAGGTCCTGGCCCGCGCCGTAAAGCCCTTGCTGCTTGGCGGTGCGAGTCCCCGCGACGAACGCGTTCCACACCAGCTCGTGGATCTCCCGAGCCCCGACGCCGCGGTGGTGGGTGAGGAGAACCGCGATGTCGTCGCCGGTGTGGCTCACGTAGCGGTCGGCGATCAGCCCCGGCACGGCGCCCGCCAGCGTGCGCTCGACCTCCGCCACCAGCGCCTTCGAGGGAGCGAGGTGACCGCCGATCGAGCCGATGTCCGCCTTGATGACGCTCAGGGTGATCTTCATGCCCGCCTCCTTGGTCCGAGCGAGGCGGGCGGCCGATCCACCCGCGCCCGACCGGGTCCATGGCTGACGCCCACTCCGACCTGCACCCGCTGTGCCCGCGCGCTGGGGCCTGCCCTCGGCGAGAGGTCGAACGATCCCGAGCCCTTCACGACGACCGTTCCGGGCCTCCGAGGGGAAACCGAGGCACCTGGCTACCGCCTCGGCACGCGTGAGTCACCCTCGTTCCCGGGAAGTGACGCAGAGGTCGCGGCTGCGCGCCCCGAGACAAGCGCCGCACGGGGCGCTAGAACAGGTGATCCCACCGTCGCTACGGGCCCGTAGCTCAGTTGGTAGAGCATCGGACTTTTAATCCGTTGGTCGCGCGTTCGAGTCGCGCCGGGCTCACCAGGTTCCGATCACGGTCGCCTCGGAGACCGACCCGGCCGCTCGGGATTCCCCCCCGACCCGAGCGGTGGATCGCCCCGGCTGGGGCCCGAAACGACCGCCCCGGGGCCGGGGATTTCGTGGCTCCAGGGCCGGATTTGGGCGTCGATTTCGCAAAATCCTCGTGTGGAGCTTTAGCTTTACAAAAAGTGTAAAGCAGTTGCTTGACACTTTTGTATAGCATCAGCTTTACAGTCGGCCCGCAGCGGTGATCCGGACCGCGCGCAGACTGCACCGTCGGTCGACAATCCAAGGCCGCGGAGGCAGAGTCGCGCGCGCTTTCTCGCCACCCACCCCACACCGCCGCGCGCGTCGGGGTCTTCATGTCCGCGTCGCCTTCCGATCCGAGCTTCGCCGCACGCGCCGCGCGGCCGCGCCTCGCCGCGCGGTGCGCCACCGCCGCGCTCGTCGTCACGGCACTCTCGAGCCGCGCCGCGCCGGCAGCCGACGAGACCACCGGACCGGCGCCGCTCGCGACGAGCGACACCGAGACCGTCGTGGTCACCGCGACCCGCAGCGCCGCCGACCCGTTCGAGCTGCCGTTCACCACCCACGCCGTCGGCGAGGAGCGCATGAGTGACGAGCGCTCGATCCGGTCGTTCCCCGACGCGCTCTCGGAGATCCCCGGCATCTACCTCCAGCGCAGCTCGTACGGCCAGGCCTCGCCCTACCTGCGCGGCTTCACCGGCTTTCGCACCCTGCTCCTGATCGACGGCATCCGCCTCAACAACTCGGTGTTCCGCGAGGGTCCGAACCAGTACTGGAGCACCGTCGACCCGCTCACGGTGGAGCGTGTCGAGGCCGTGCTCGGGCCGGGCTCGGTGCTCTACGGCAGCGACGCGATCGGTGGCACCGTGAACGCGATCACCCGCTCGCCCGATCGGAGCGCGGAGGCACCGGCCGCCGCGCCCGGCGCCTACGGGCGCTACGCGAGCGCCGAGGGCTCGGCCACGCTGCGCGGCGAGCTCGGCGGGGCGCCGCTGACCGGCCTCGGCGTCCTCGGCGGCGTGTCGTGGCGCGACTTCGACGACCTGGTGGCCGGACGCGGCACGGGAGAGCTCCCGGGGACCGCCTACGACGAGCTCGACGGCGACGCCAAGCTCGTCTACGGCCTGCGCGACGACCTCGATCTGGTGCTGGGCTGGCAGCGGGTGTTCCAGGACGACGTGCCGCGCACCCACGCGACGGTGGACGCCATCTCCTTCCGCGGCACCACCATCGGTTCGGATCGCCGCCGCGACACCGACCAGGAGCGGCAGCTCGGCTACGCCCAGGCTCGCTACGCGCCACGCGGCGAGTGGCTCCACGATGCCACGCTCAGCCTCTCCTACCAGCTCCAGAGCGAGACGGAGCTGCGCGTGCGCGGCTCGGGTGCCCGCGAGATCCAAGACCTCGACGTCGGCACCGTGGGCCTGTGGACCCAGGCGACCAGCCCGGTGCCGTTCGGCACGCTCACCTACGGCGCGGAGTGGTACCACGACGACGTCGAGTCCTCGTTCACCACGCAGGACGCGTCGGGATCCCCGACCGGCGAGGCGCGCCGCGGCGCCGTGGCCGACGACTCCCGGTACGACCTGGTGGGTGTCTACGTGCAGGACATCATCCCGCTGGGAGACACGTTCGAGACCCACGTGGGTGGACGCTGGAACCTGGCGCGGGTCGACGCGGCCGACGTGGACCCCGACACCACCGACGCGATCGAGCTCGGCCCCGTCGAGGAGAGCTACTCGGCGCTGGTGGGCAGCCTGCGCGGCGTGTGGCGGGTGGCCGAGGGGTGGCGCCTCTTCGCCGGCGCCTCGCAGGGCTTCCGCGCCCCCAACCTCTCCGACCTCACTCGCTTCGAGGTCAACGCGGCGAGCGGCGAGTTCGAGGTGCCCGCTCCCGACCTCGACCCCGAGGAGTACGTGTCGCTCGAGGGTGGCGCACGCTACGCCGGCGGACGGCTCGAGGCGTGGGCGTCCTACTACTACACGTTCATCGAGGGCCTGATCGTGCGCTTCCCCACCGGCCGCGAGGTCGACGGCGGGCCGGAGTTCAGCAAGGCCAACGTCGGCGACGGGTACGTGAACGGCGTCGAGCTGGGCTCGCGGGTGCGCGTACTCGACGACGTCTCGCTCTACGGCTCGTTCGCGTGGGTGGAGGGGACCGCGGACTCGATCGTCGACGGACGACAGGTCCGCGAGGCGCTCTCCCGGATCCAGCCGCCGTGGGCGCTCGTGGGAGCGCGCTGGGACTCGTCCGACGGCCGCTGGTGGGGCGAGCTGGAGGCGACCTTCGCCGGCGACGCCGACCGGCTCGCGGCCCGGGACGTCGCCGACACCCAGCGCATCCCCCCGGGCGGCACGCCGGGCTACGAGGTGCTGGCGCTGCGCGCGGGTGGGGAGGTGGTCAGCGGGCTCGACGTGGGCTTGGCGGTCGAGAACGTCACCAACCAGGACTACCGCCTCCACGGCTCCGGGGTGAACGAGCCCGGCACCAACGCCATCGTCACGCTCGACTACCGCCTCTGACCCGGTCGGTGCGGTGGCGCCGCAGAGCGCGCAAGGCCACCAGCCCCGCCACCGGCGCGAGCCACGGCCACGAGGTCGAGGCGGGGTGAGCGCCGTTCGCTCCGCCCGGTGAAGGCGGCGTCGGGGGACGGTGGCACGGCGATTGCGCCGAGCTCGGGCGTAGGCCGCCGGGGGAATCCCGTGGTCTCCGTCGTCCCGCATCCCTCGCCACACGTCGCGCTCCGCGGCGGCGAGCCGTCGTCGCTACGCCGGCCGGCAGCCGCGCCTCGATCCGCAATCGCAGTCCCGGGTCGCGAGACCCAGGGAGGTGGACCCATGTTCGCCATCGCCAGGCGGCCCTTCGTGTGGCTCTGCGTCGTGGCGGGAATCGCAGCTCCGCTCGCCACCGCGCGGGCGGAGTGCGACGTGCCAGATGCCCCGGACTGCGCTTGCTTCGTCGACCTCGCGAGCTGGGACGCGGGCGGACCGATCGAGCCGGGCGTGGCCGAGATCATCCAGGACGTCGCGCTCGACACCGCCGGCACCCCGGAGTCGTGCAACTGTCCGGGGACCTTCGGCTGCACCTGGGACCCTGACCCGGCCTCGTCCGACGACGACTTCGAGAACGCGGGCAAGCCCTACTTCCAGATGGTACTGGGCAGTAACTCGCGCGACGATGCGCTGTGGCTGGCGCACCTGCTCTCGGTGGACACCTACATCGAGCTCCGCGGCCACGCCGAGTGGTGCTCGGAGACCATCTCGTACTGGCACCGCGAGTCACGACACCCTTACCAGTGGGGTTACCGGACCACGTGGCACGAGGACTGGATGGTGCCGACGGTCCTCGACCTGCGCTCCTGGTACATGACCGAGGAGAACCTGTTCGAGGAGACCGGGTACGGGCGGGGGCGGTGGCTCGCCTCCACCGTGATCGACTACACGGACTTCCGGCCGGGCCTCAACGCGCCGCTGCCGGGTGCCTACGTCGCCATCGCCCAGTACCGCTACAGCGACTCGTCGTGGCCCGACCACACGTACTCGCACAGCCTGATGGTCGACGAGATGACGGTGCACCGCGACCGGTTCGGTAACGTCTGCCAGGTCGAGGTCTCGCTGCTGGAGGGCAACAGCCAGGACCGGGTGCGCGACGATCGGGACTGGGCGGACGTGCTATCGCTCACGCCCCAGGGGTCGCAGTGGGTCAGCACCTGGTCGGGGCCCGACGGCATCGCCGGTAACGCCGACGACGTGAACCGCAAGATCTACGGCTTCGGGATCGATCTGGACTTCCGCGGTGAACCGATCTACGACGCCACGCGGCTCCACGAGGTGACCGACCCGACCGTCTGCGGTCCGATCGTCACCCACGGCGTCGTCGCCGCCGATCCCGGCTGGGGCGAGGTGAGCCCGACGCTGCCAGCCCTCGCCAGCTATGCCGCCGCGGTCGTGCAGCAAGGCGGCCCCACGCTGCGGGTGGCCGGCGGCTCAGCCCGACCGCTGCCCGACGGCGACCCATCGCGCGAGCAGCCGCTCGCCGCCGGCTTCACGGGTGAGGCGCTCGTCGACCTGAAGGGCGCGCACCCGATGGCGATCCGAGGCCTCGAGCTGGTGTGGGGCCCCGGCTCTCTGCCGCACGGGTACTCGGCCGAGTTCCTCCTGGCCAACCAGCAGTCCGCTCCTGGGGTGGTGCCGATGCTCGCCGATCTCGTGCCGCCGCCGGGCGCGAGCGTCCCCGTGCCGGTGCTGCTGAACGAGCCGCAGACCGGCGTCCATCTCGTGCGGCTCTTCTTCCCGCCGGGGAGCGTCGCCACCGACGCCGTCCTCCGCGACGTGCGGCTCCTCTACCAGCCCACTCGCTGGGCGGACGCCCCGAGCGAGTCCGTCGACGTGCAGCTCCCGGTGTTCGTGGACGTGAAGCCCGGGGCGTGCCCGAACCCTTTCCGGCCCGGAACCCACGGCGTGCTCCCGGTAGCCGTTCTGGGCAGCAGCGCGTTCGACGTGCGAACCATCGACCCGGCCTCGGTGAGGCTGGCGGGCGTCGCGCCGCTGCGCTGGGCGTACTCCGACGTCGCGACGCCCTTCGTCGGGCCCGCCGAACAGTGCCATGCCCGCGGACGTGACGGACGCCGGGACCTGATCCTGACGTTCGACGCGCGCGCGGTGGAGAAAGCACTCGGCCTCACGAACCGCGTCGGCCAGAAGGTGCCGGCCCTCGTCACGGGCTCGCTGAAGAGCGACGGCGGTGGCGCCCTGGTGCTGGGTCAGGACTGGCTCAAGGTGATCGGCAAGTAGCTCGGGACGCGCGCGGCGAGCGTGGGCTCGGCGAGCTCGCCGCGGCGGCGCGGCGCGGCGCGGACGGCGCCGCCGGCGGCCGGCACCAGCGTCTCGGTCAGCGGATCGATCGTGGGGATCGTGGCGCCGTCGCGGACCCACACCGGGATGGTGCCGAGCGGCGCCTCCACCTCGATGCGCCGGCCGCCGCTGACCACGCGCTCGGGCGCGAAGTAGTCGCGCCACACGCCCGCGGGCAGGTAGACCTCGCGCCCCGTCGCGCCCCGCCGCATCACCGGCGCGACCAGCAGGTCGGGGCCGAGCAGGTACTCGTCGTGGACGTCCCACGCGACGAGGTCGTCGGGGTACTCGAGGTAGAGGTGGCGCATGAGCGGGACGCCGGTTCGCACCGCCTCGTCGGCGAGCGCCTCGAAGTACGGCGTGAGCGAGATGTGCAGCCGCGCCAGCTCGCGGTAGGCGGCGAGGGTCTCGGGGTCGCGGTCGAAGCTCCAGTTGGAGCGGTACTCGAGGCCGTGGTGGGTGCGCATGATCGGGCTGAGCGCGCCGAACGCCGCCCAGCGCAGGAACAGCTCGCGGTCGGAGTTGGGCGTGAGCAGCGAGAAGTAGCCGGCGATGTCGTGGCCGTAGAACGGGACGCCGGAGATCCCCAGCGAGAGGCCGGCGTAGAGCGCCGCCGGCAGGCCGTCCTGCTGCGAGAACGTGGTGTCGGGATCGCCGCCCCACACCACCGCCACTTCGCTTCGCGATCCGGTGAAGCCGGAGCGCGCGAAGGTCAGCCAGTCGCCGTCCGGCCGCGCCTCCGCGAAGAACTCCCGGTGCAGCCCGGCCCAGAGCTCCGGGACGCGGTTGTGGTGGGTGGCGCCGGGCTCGCCGTCGAACGCGACCGTGTCGAACGGCGTGTACTCGCCGAAATCGGCCATCCAGCCGTCGAAGCCGAGGTCGAGCGAGCGCTGGAGACGCGTCTTCATCCACGCGCGCGCCGCCGGGTTGGTGAGGTCCACCTGCCCCGCCTCACCGAAGACGTGGAAGAACAGCGCGTCCTCCCCCGACGCCCGCCTCAGCAGGTAGCCCTCGTCGCGCGCCGTGACGTAGTCCTCGGCGTCGGTGTGGACCTTGGCCGAAACGCTGAAGCCGGGCTCCGCCGTGTTCATCGGTCCGGCCCCGTGGGCACGCACGAAGTAGCCGGCTCCCGGCTTCGACCCGATCAGAAGCTGGCCCT